>JBNRML010000076.1:0-9540 GCA_050309585.1 Lachnospiraceae bacterium | reverse complement strand
TCGTTTTTTGATTACAATTTACGGAAACTCAAGTTAAATACATTGTGTTAATATAAAAACAATATAAAAATATTAGAAACAGTCATAAAAATATAAGACTTTTTTAATTTTTTGAAATTTATAGTTGATTATTTTGGTAAATAAAAGTATTATAGAGTAAAGTGTCTTGCCATAGTACGGACATATTATAATGTG
The DNA here is from genome assembly GCA_050309585.1 of Lachnospiraceae bacterium. GTDB lineage: Bacteria > Bacillota > Clostridia > Lachnospirales > Lachnospiraceae > Bovifimicola. The sequence goes on along the minus strand of JBNRML010000076.1, from coordinate 9,345 downwards.
AAAAGAATGTGAGTTAGTTATTAAAGGAGGAACAGACCTTGTTAGAAATTAAGACCAATGAGGCAGAAGCAGCAGCAAAGATTATTGTAGTAGGTGTAGGTGGAGCTGGAAATAATGCCGTTAACAGAATGATAGATGAGAATATAGGAGGAGTTGAGTTTATCGGTATCAATACAGATAAGCAGGCTCTTAAGTTATGTAAGGCACCGACTGTTATTCAGGCCGGTGAAAAGGTTACAAAAGGATTAGGATGCGGAGCAGTTCCAGAAGTTGGCGAAAAGGCAGCAGAGGAAAGCATAGAAGAAATATCACAGGCTATCAAGGGTGCGGATATGGTATTTGTTACCTGTGGTATGGGTGGTGGTACCGGAACAGGTGCAGCACCGGTGGTTGCCAAAGTGGCAAAGGAACAGGGTATTTTGACAGTAGGTGTTGTTACAAAGCCTTTCAGATTCGAAGCGAAGGCAAGAATGAACAATGCCATTAGTGGTATTGAAAAGTTAAAAGAAAATGTGGATACACTTATCGTTATTCCAAATGATAAATTATTGGAAATCGTTGACAGAAGGACAACAATGCCTGAGGCACTTAAGAAGGCTGATGAGGTTTTACAGCAGGCTGTTCAGGGAATTACAGACCTTATCAATGTTCCGGCACTTATCAATCTCGACTTCGCCGACGTTCAGACGGTTATGAAGGACAAGGGTGTTGCTCATATTGGTATCGGTGTTGCAAAGGGTGATGATAAGGCAAATGAGGCAGTTCAGATTGCTGTTACAAGCCCTCTTCTTGAGACAACCATTCAGGGTGCTTCTCATGTTATCATTAATATTTCAGGTGATATCAGTCTTGCAGAAGCAAATGAGGCAGCAAGCTATGTTCAGGATTTGACAGGTGAAGAGGCAGAAATTATCTTCGGTGCAAGATATGATGATACATACCCAGATGAATGTACAATCACAGTTATTGCTACAGGACTTGAGGAAGCAAGCAAACCGACTTTCAGTTCATCTGCAAGAACAAGCTTTAATTATTCGCAGCCATCAGTTAAGCCTATTTCTCCAAAGCCTGAGTTCAAGGTTAACAAACCGGTTGCTAAACCAGTTCAGACCATGGCTTCAAGACCACAGCCTTCTCAGCAGAGAAATTCTGATGAGAGAATGATTAACATACCTGAATTCTTAAAGAGAAACAGAGATTAATTAGATTGATTAGATTAATTAAAAGATTTTATAGTCCGATTGTCGCTATTTGTCGATGGAAAAATAGATTTTTATAACAGAATATGACAGTATTTTTACATCCGGTGATGTATATTACATATTACCGAAGCAGGGAATCTTTGGATGCTCCGCTATAATTACTTTCCTTTGCAGCTTTATTAGAGCAGCAGAGTGCCAGAGGTGAGTATGAGGGAATATGTAGTATACCTGGATGTATTTTTTTTGACTAATTTTATTATGGATTATTTTTTGCTTATAGTTACGTCTATAGCCATAAAGAGACAGACAGGAAAATTGAGAATTATTTTATCGGCAATGCTTGGAGGCATATATAGTGTACTGTTTTTGTATTCACTTGATAACCACTTTATTAACAGTGCAATTTCAAATCTTATTGCCGGGATAATCATGGTATTGATTGCTTTCGGTTATAAAAATAAAAAAAGCTTTTTAAAGACGGCTGTCTCTTTTTTTATCATCACCTTCCTTATGTCAGGTATGCTCAATTACATATATTACTCAACCAGTGCGGGAAAGTACATTAATGAGGTCATTTGCGGAAAGACAAATAGAGATGTCAACACAAGAAGGTTCCTTGTTTCGAGCTTTGTTACATATATTTCATTAAATATAGGGATGAACATTTATACCAGATTGAAAAGGAGTAATTGTATTTATTATGATGTAAAGCTTGTGAAAAATGGTAAGGCTGTGGTCGCGAAAGCCTTATACGATACGGGATGCAGCCTAAGAGAGCCTGTTACGGGAAGTATAGTGCATATAGTTGAATATGAAACAATAAAGCCTGTATTGGAAGGAGATGAAAAAGCGGAGCAGAGAATATATGTTATTCCATACAATTCAGTGGGGAAGAAGGACGGGATACTATATGCCGTTAAAATTGATGAAATGATTGTAAACAGGGAGGAACAGGAAGTAACTATTAGAGAACCGATTTTAGCCATATATGAGGGAAAATTATCCGGTAAGGGATATTATCAGATAATATTAAATTCAGAATTTTATTGAGGAAGTAGGGGAAAATATGCTTGTAAAGGTATCGATACCAAACAAATTGCAGTTTAAATTTATTCCGGGAATAAGGAATTTGCTGTTTGGTGGTTTTGGAGATGTTCATTACATAGGAGGTGCGGAGGTTCTTCCGGCACCTCTTGACAGTGAAGAAGAGCAGAGAATGTTAGAAAAGCTTGACACGGAAGAAGATGGTGAGGCACGAAAAATACTGATTGAGAGAAATTTAAGGCTTGTGGTTTATATCGCAAAGAAGTTTGATAACACGGGAGTGGGAGTGGAGGATTTGATTTCCATAGGTACAATAGGATTAATAAAGGCAATAAATACCTTTAATCCTGAAAAAAACATCAAGCTTGCAACCTATGCATCAAGATGTATTGAAAATGAGATATTGATGTATCTTAGAAGAAGCAGCAAAACAAAAATGGAGGTTTCAATTGATGAGCCACTAAATGTGGACTGGGATGGAAATGAACTTTTGTTGTCAGATATTCTGGGAACAGATGAAGACATAATAAGCAGGGACATTGAAAACGAGGTCGAGAGAAAGCTTTTGATGAAGGCTTTGTCGAAGCTTAATAAACGGGAAAAAATGATTATTGAGCTCAGATTTGGGCTCAACAATGAAGATGGTCAGGAGATGACACAGAAGGAAGTGGCAGATTTACTTGGCATTTCACAGTCCTATATATCAAGACTGGAGAAGAGAATAATTTCAAGATTGAAAAAAGAAATTGTAAAATGTTATTAATTACAATTTTTGAAGGATTTTATTTTGACAGTAATGATTAAATATGATATATTTAGGGATAGATTTTACGTAAATGTAAAAAGTGAAAGGAATACTAGGATGAAAAAGAGAAATGTAAAAAAAGTGATGGTTTTATCGCTTGTGGGCGTTATGGGAATGTCAGCACTCAGTGGCTGTGGAAAAAAGGATAAAAAAGATGATTCGGCAACGAAGATTGTTGCCTATGAAGTAAATGATTATGTAACTGCATTAGGAACATACAAGGGATTAACAGTTGACGAGAAGATTACTATCGTAACAGATGAAGATATTCAGGATTCAATTGATTCCATTGTATCACAGAAGACTACATATTCTGAAGTGAGTGACAGAAACAGTATTGAGACAGACAGACTTACCATTGATTATATTAAGGCAGTTGAAGGTCTTGAGGATGTTGCAAAGAACGATTATCAGTTAGAGCTCGGTAAGGCATCCATCAGTAAGGAATTTGATGAAAAACTCTTAGGTGCCAAGGTAGGTGCCAAGCTTGAGTTTACCCTTGAGGAAACTTCCATTGACAAGGATGAGGAGACAGGAGAGAATAAAACATCTACTATTAATGCAAAATATACAGTATCAGTTAAAAAGATTGAGCAGAAAAATGTGCCAGAGGTGACAGACCAGTTTATTAAGGATAATTCTGATTATGCCACAGTTGACGAATATAAGGCGGAGACAAGAAAGAGTATGGAGAAGACAAATGCTGAAAGTGCAACGAGCACAGCAAAGTCTGACCTTATCCAGATGGTTATTGATGAGTCTACAGTGACAGGATGTCCAACATTCTTATATAACCTGAATTACAATGCAATTTGTCAGTCATATGCCTCATATGCCACTTATTTTGGATATGATTTAGATGGATATTTGTCTATGGCTGGTTCAAGTTTAGAGGAATTACAGAAGACAGCGGTGGATATGACAAAACAGACATTGGTTATTGAAGCAATTGCAAAGGATGCAGGAATTGAAGTTACGGAAGAAGAGTTAGATAGTGAAATTCAGAAATATATTGATGAATCTTCAAACTTTAATTCAAAAGAAGATGTATTAAAACAATATTCAAAAGAAGAGATAACATACGATCTTAGAAAAGATAAAGTTGCAGATTATCTTTACGAAAACAATACTGTTAACAAGAAGATGGTAGCTGCAGAAGAATAAGACATATAATTAGACAGCTAATAAAGGTATTTTCTTTGTTGGCTGTCGATTTTTATTATATGTGTGGAATATGGAGGTTTGCGTGAGATATTTAGAAAACTTAAAGGGACATTTTTGTACAATAACAAGGCATCGACATGAAGTAATGAAAAACTGCTTTATGGCAGGAATACCTGTAAGGGGATTGCTGCATGATTTATCTAAATATTCAATGGCGGAATTTCTGGTTGGTGTAAGCCATTATCAGGGGGACAGAAGCCCAAATGAGGGAGAACGAGAAGACTATGGTTATTCTAAGGCCTGGATGCATCATAAAGGAAGAAATAAGCACCATTTTGAATATTGGACTGATTATGACCCTGTAACAAGGATAATGAGCCCCGTGAGGATGCCAAAAAAATATGTCGTGGAGATGTTTTGTGACAGGGTTGCGGCGAGCAAGGTATATAAAGGTGCGGATTATACAGATGACTGTGCCCTGAATTATTTTATCAGGGGAAAGGCAAAGAGAAATGTAAATCCTGACACCTCGGCTGAGCTTGAATACATGCTGAGAATGCTTGCAGAAAAAGGTGAGAAAAAGACCTTTAAATATTTGAGAGAATGTATGATATTTGGAAAAAAATTAAAAAAATATGTGGATAAATAAAATCTAAAAAGGAATGAATGTGATATGAATCGATTTATTCTTGCATTTAAATATATAAGAAAAAACATTAAGAATATATTCATATTTGAGATTATTTATAAGGTATTTACCCTGGCGGTATTTACACCTGTGATACTGGAGCTGGTTCAGGTTGCACTTCGTCTGGCAGGGATTAATTATCTTACAAATAAAAGATTTTTGGGATTTATCACAGAGCCTACAAGTGTGGCAGTTCTGGGAATTGTAATACTGATTTTTGCACTATTTTGTGTTGTTGAAATGGGTGCGATGATTTATTGTTACCAGGTGACACAAAGCGGGGAGAAAGCCACTGTTACAAATATGCTTAAAGCAGGACTTCAGGCAGCGGTAAGACTTTTCCTTCCTGCCAATTTTTTGATGATGTTTTTTATTATTGCCATGATTCCAATTACTCACGCGGGTATGGTTTCAACATATTTATCATCAGTTCAGATTCCTTTATTTGTAGTAGAGTTTATTAAAATTAAGAAGCTCCCGCTGATGGTTTTGGTAATAATTGTCATAGTGAGTGTGGTATTTGCTGTTAGATGGATGAATAGCCTTTGTTACTATGTAATGGAAAAGATGAGTTTTATTCGTGCTGCGAAAGCAAGTGCCAGATTGAATAAAAAGCATTATCCCATGTTTGTTGTTGGAATGGCATTGTGGCAGCTTATTGCAGTTATAATGCTTGTATTGTCTTTTTCAGGTGTTACTTTTCTATTGACCATGGGAATAAAATTATTTGTGAAAGGGAAAAGTGCTTATAACACTTCACTTTACATTGCACGATTATTATATAAGGTATGGCAGCTTTTGTATTTTATTATTATTGTTCCGTGGACCTGTGCATATATGTCGGGTTATTTCTTTGAGAGAAAATCGAAAATAAATGAAGAAATTGTCATTCCGGTTGTTCCGAAGAAAAAATCCTTTGGAAGTTCAAAATTCAATAAGATTGTCAGTCTGGTGATTGTATTGTCTTTTGTGTTAAACATAATATATATTTGCTATGATTTCAGGATATTTGGAACGGTATCCAAGGTGCAGCTTTTGAAGGACACAGATATAGCTGCCCACAGGGGATACTCAAGTGAAGCACCGGAAAACACCATTCCGGCGTTTGAGGCGTCTATTGATAATTTTGCAGACTATGTTGAGTTGGATGTTCAGCAGACAAAGGACGGGGAAATAGTGGTCATGCATGACACAAATCTCAAGCGAACAACAGGGTTAAACAAAAAGATTTGGAATGTAACCTATGAGGAATTGTCTGAATTAGATGCGGGCTCCTGGTTTAGTGAGGAATTTGCTGAAACAAGGGTTCCAAAGCTCTCGGAGGTTATGGAGATTGCCAAGGGAAACCTGAAGCTTAACATAGAGATAAAGCTGAAAGGTAAGGAAGACCATTTGGTAGAAAAGGTTGTGGATATAATTAATGAATATGATATGCGTGACAGCTGTGTAATAACCTCATTTCAGCCTAAGGCACTTAAAAGAGTAAAGGACCATGACAGCAGAGTAAAGACAGGCTATATACTTAATGTTGCCTATGGAGATTTTTCTAATATATCATATGCAGATGCACTTAGTATAAATTATGCCTTTGCGACAGAAAGTTTGGTCAACATGGCTCATGATTCGGGTAAAGAGGTGTATGTGTGGACCGTGAATACACCTGAGGCGATAAATGATATGCTGGAATTAGGTGTTGATATGATTATTACAGATGACCCCGTGCTTGTTAGAGAAACGGTCACATCTTATGAGACAACCCCTTTTTTGGTTAAGCTGATAAAATTTTTTATGGAGATTTAGTGTATGAAAAAGGTACTTACAATTGCCGGTTCTGATTCAAGTGGAGGAGCCGGGATTCAGGCGGATTTAAAAACAATTGCTGCACACAATATGTTTGGAATGAGTGTTATTACAGCTATTACTGCTCAAAATACCACGGGAGTATATGATATAATGGATTGCTCAGAGAAAATTGTGGAAAAACAGATTGAAGCAGTGTTTGAGGATATCAGGCCGGAGGCGTTGAAGATTGGTATGGTTTCAAGTACAAAACTGATTAATCAGATTGCGGAGAGCCTAAAAAAATATAAGCCGGAGCATGTTGTTCTTGACCCGGTTATGATTTCCACAAGTGGATGCAGGCTGTTGGATGCAGGTGCAAGAAACGCACTTATTACTAATCTTATTCCGGAGGCAGTCATCATTACTCCGAATACAATGGAGGCAACTGATTTATGTGGGATTTCCATAAATGATAAATCAGATATGTTAAAAGCTGCAATCGCAATATATGAGATGACAGGAAAAAATGTATTAATTAAAGGCGGGCATCTCTCTGATGAGGCAGCAGATTTATTATTTGATGGAGAAAATGTCCATTGGTTTGCTGAAAAAAGAGTGGATAATAGAAATACCCATGGGACAGGGTGTACACTTTCTTCTGCAATTGCATGTAATCTGGCGGCAGGGTTTAGTATGGAGGAAAGCGTAAAGAGAGCAAAAAAATATGTATATAATGCAATATGTTATGGTCTTGATTTGGGTAAGGGTGATGGTCCATTATGGCATAATGTGACAATAAATTAAGGGTATAAAATATCCCCGTTCGGTCAATCATTTTACTATGAAATAAAATGATGGAGGAACGGGGATATGTCTGTTTATAGCAAGGTTGAAATTTGTGGAGTTAATACATCGAAGCTTCCATTGCTGACAAATGAAGAGAAAGAAGCGCTGTGGGATAAAATCGAAAAAGGTGATAAACAGGCCAGAGAAAAATTTATTCATGGAAACTTAAGACTGGTACTTAGCATAACAAAAAGATTTGCAGGAAATCATGAAAGTCCCGACGATCTTTTTCAAATAGGATGCATAGGTCTGATAAAGGCGATTGACAATTTTGACAGAAGCGTTGGGGTAAAGTTTTCTACCTATGCAGTACCAATGATAATGGGGGAAATAAGAAGGTTTTTGAGAGATGACAGTGCATTGAGGGTTAGTAGATCTTTAAAGGATATTGCATATAAAGCAATATATTCAAGAGAGATGTTGACTAAAAAGCTTCAAAGAGAGCCCTCTGTTGATGAAATTTCAAAAGAAATTGGAATAGATAAAGAGGATATTGCCTACGCAATGGATGCAATACAAAGCCCGGTTTCACTTTTTGAACCGGTTTATTCTGAGGGCGGTGATACACTTTATGTTATGGATCAGATTTATGATAAGGGAAATAAGGAGGATATATGGGTAGAGAGGATGGCACTTAAAGATGCGGTTATGAGACTTAATGATAGGGAAAAAAGCATTATTGAAATGAGATTTTTCAAGGGGAATACCCAGATGGAGGTGGCTGAGGAAATAGGAATTTCCCAGGCACAGGTAAGCAGGCTTGAAAAAAATGCCTTAAAAATTATGAGAAATTATTTAAACCAAAAATAAAAATGTGAATATAATAAAGCAAGGTTAGATATATTTTGGTGATAATTATGAGGATATTTGACCTGCGCCAAAAGGAAGTAATTAATCAGGCCGACTGCAAAGTACTTGGCTGCGTTGTGGATGTGGAAATTGATATAAATACAGGGTGTGTATTGGCGATTATTATTCCCGGACCGCCAAAGCTTTGTGGATTGTTCTGCAGGGATACGGAATTTGTAATTCCCTTTAAATGTATAAGACAGATAGGGGATGACATTATTCTGGTTCAGGTGAGGGAAGAGGACGTATTGAGAAAAATAGTTATTATTTAAGCAGTTTGCCTTGTGTATAAGAAAAAAATTATATATAATGATATCAGGTTTTTGATGTAAAAACTTATATGAAATATAAAATATATGATTGATAAAATATATACGAGGTGAAATTGCTTCGGTTTGGAGGAAAAGATGAAGTGTCCATATTGCAATAAAGAAAGTACAAAGGTTATTGATTCAAGACCAGCAGAAAATAATTCCATTAGAAGAAGAAGACAGTGTGAGAACTGTGGGAAAAGATATACTACTTATGAAAAAATTGAGACAGTGCCATTGAGTGTAATAAAAAAGGATTTAAACAGAGAGCCATATGACAGGTCAAAAATAGAGGCAGGAATTATTCGTTCCTGTCACAAAAGACCTGTGTCAATGGACAGTATCACAAAGTTTGTTGATGAAATTGAAACTGCTATTTTTAACCTTGATATGAAGGAAATCAGCAGTACCGAAATAGGCGAGATGGTAATGAACAAGCTTAAGGATTTTGATTCTGTTGCATATGTAAGATTTGCATCCGTTTATCGTGAATTTAAAGATGTTAATACATTTATGGATGAGATAAAGAAATTGCTTGGCTAGAGCCATAAAAAAATATATATTTGCCGTATTGGCATCAAACATGGAGAATGAAGATGAAGATATTTAGGAAGTTTTATCCAAATGAATATGTGGACAGTACATATATAATAG
>JBNRML010000075.1:0-15599 GCA_050309585.1 Lachnospiraceae bacterium | reverse complement strand
ATTCTTTGTTGGAAAGTGTAAATTCTAATAAAAAAGAGATAATAAACACAGATAAAGCGATTGCAAAAACATTAATTAAATCAAATAATGAAAAGATTGAGGAAATTAAGGCTGCTATTTCGGGTATTGATTTGAAAGTTGATTTGCCTGAAAAAGATGATACGTATAATTTGGCATTTGATATAGAAAAATTGAGGCAGTCACTTGTAGGAGTAATTGATAAATTATCTTCTGATCTTATTGCATCAGGGGAAAAGATAGGTGAGGAATTAGGAGAGAAGATATCAAATATTTCTATCACAAATGTGGTGGCGCCGGTATCAGAAGGTGCGACAGCGGTGGCAGAGGAGCCAGCTATGGAAGAAGGGGGTTCGGCGTCAGTTGAGGAGGAGCCAGCTCCAGCAGAGGTTTCGGCGACCGCAGAGGCAGTTGCACCAGCAGAAGAATTGGTAACAGAGGAAGCATTAGCGGAGACATCGGGACTGGATTTGTCGGATCCGAACCGCCAGCTAAGTGCAGATGATATAGCGGCGTTGTTCGCAAGTATGGGACAGTAAAATGAAAGGCATTATTTAAAAATATGAATTACATAGTTTTAGATTTAGAGTGGAATCAGGGGTCTGGCAGTAGTAGTTCGGCAGCAAATCTATTATTTGAAATTATTGAGATAGGTGCGGTTAAGTACAACCAGGATTTTAAGAAAATAGGAACTTATCAAAAGCTGATAAAGCCTAAAGTTCATAAAAAAATACATCCTATAATTACAAATATTACAGGCTTAACGGATAGAGATTTTTCCTATGAAAAAGATTTTAAATATGTAATAAAAGAGTTCTTGAGATGGTGTGGGCAAGATTATGTATTTTGTACATTTGGTACACAGGATTTGTATGAATTGCAGTGTAATGCAGAATATAATGGAGTGGAATTACCATTTACGTACCCTATGAAATATATTGATGTGCAGAGAATTTTTTCTATAGAACATCCTGAAATACACGAACAGAAGTCATTGGAATCACTTGTAAAGTTTTATTCCATAAAGCAGAATAAAATTTATCACCGGGCGTTGGGCGATGCTTTATATACTGGAGAAGTATTGAAATGCTTAAATAGTGATGAATTTTTTAAATATATGTCTTTAGATTATTATACTCATCCTGAGACAGAAAAAGAGGCATTGGACATAGATTTAGGAAGTCATAAAGAATATATTTCAATTCTATATGACAGTAAGGATGAATTGCTTAAGTCGACTAAGATATATATTACCAGGTGCTTGGAATGTGGAAAAAAATGCAGAAAGAAAACAAAATGGTTTTCGGATACTTCAAAGTATTTATGTATTGCTAAGTGCGAAACACATGGATATATTGAGGGTCAGCTTGTAATTAAGAAGCAGCATAATACAGATAAATATTTTGCGGTGAGAAAAGTGTTTATGATTGATGAAGAAAAGAAATCTTATGTTGAGGCAAGGAAAGAAGCTATTAAAGAAAAGAGAAGGCTGAAAAGGCAGAAATAGAAAATGAAAATTTATATAGATTTTGATGATGTAATATGTGAAACCGCCAAGTATTTTACAAAAATTGCGAAGGAATTGTTTGGAATTGATATTCCATATAGGCAGGTTCAGTTCTTTAATCTTCAGAAGTCAGTTGACTTAAGTGATGAGCAGTATACTGAGCTGATGAGAGTGGGGATGCAAGGAGATATTATTTCTTTATATCACCAGGACATACTTGCTGAATATGATGAGGTACTTCATATAAGCAAATTTAAAAATCCTGTATCTATTTTATTGACTAAGATATATACTAATCATATAAGAAAGCAGTTGGTTTATATGATGACGGCAAAAGTTTTTGAAAATGGTAGAAGTCATGCTGTAAGACTTCCGAAAGAATGTAGATTTACAACGGATGAAGTAGCTGTAAATAAAATTGGCGATATTGTATTGCTTATGCCTAAAACAAACAAGTGGAGTTCGTTTATGCAAGCCGTAGATATGTTTTCAGATGATTTTATGGAAGAAGAGCGAAATAGTAGTGTTCTAAAACAGGAGCGTGAAGAATTATGAGGTATATGTTAGATACCAATATATGTATCTAGGCAATTAAGCAAAAACCAGAACAAGTCTTTATGCATTTGCAAGAGACGATCCATCAGAAGTTTGCATTTCTTCTGTTACGTATGCGGAATTAGTATATGGTGTTGAAAAGAGCAAAGCCATAGAAAAGAACAGAGTGGCATTAGCTTTGTTATTGGCAAATATTGAGATTATGAGCTTTGATTCTTTGGCAGCGGAAAGTTATGGAAAAATTCGGGCAGATTTAGAGAAAGTGGGAACTCCTATTGGACCTTTAGATATGATGATTGCTGGTCACGCCAAGTCATTAGGTTATACAATTGTTACAAATAACACAAAAGAGTTTGAGAGGGTAAAAGGGTTAAAACTTGAAAATTGGACCAAATAATGGGACAAAATAATGGGGTGTAATTAGAAAAGTGCGATAAGTCGCACTTTTCTATTTTTATGAAACTAATGGTGTTTTGATTATGATTGTTAATTTGTAGATTCCTGGGTCTTCTTGTAGTTGTCAATTAATTCATCTAATTCCTGAAGGAAACAGTCAACACAGCCATAGAATGCATCATTGTTGCATGGGTCGTCAAACTTATCCCTAATGCTTGTCAATTCATTTATTGCATTTGTGAGACGTTTTCTTCCTGTATCATTTAAGTAGAGAAGGTAACGGCTGCGCTCATTTTCTTCGGCGGAGGTTTTTTTCAGAATAACCTGCACATTTGGACGTTCTCCAATGTATCGATATGTGATAGAAGAAGATGCATGATTGAATAAGTGCTGGAGATATTCGATATCGCCTGTTTCACTATAATATCTCCAGGCAAAGGTTTTTCTCATTGTCTGTGCACCAATTGAGGTGAGTCCAACGGTCTTTCCAACAGATTTAAATACTCGGTAAGCCTGCTCTCTTGAGAGAGGATGATTTGAATTATTGTGTCCCGGAATAAGATAGGAATCCATGGAGCGGTCTCCTACATAGTCAACAATTGTTTTCTGCAAATCCTTAGGTATGTTGTATGATACCTCAATCTGCCTTACACCAATTAGTGTGGTTATTTTTTGTTTCTTGTAAACATCACCAACTTTTAATAACAAAATATCCTGAAGAAGCATACCGCTTCCAATGCCGATTTCAAACATAATATAATATTTTGTGTCAACGTTGCGCAATGCATTTTTGAACTTATTAAGTGTTTCTTCATCTTTTATAGGTGATACCCATCCCATAAAAATACCTCTCTTTCATATTATTATTATTTAAAACGTAAGGTTTTATTTTTGTTTCGTCGTTTTCTGTATCCTCTGTTGCGTTTCATACGTCGTCTTCTTCGATTTTTTCTGAGAAGCGATTGGATAGAATGTGTGTATCTGAGGATAAAAACTGCTATTGCAAGTACTACAAGAATTATCACAATTATCCATATATTAATTGTGATAAAGTTATTATTTTTCTTCTTGGCAGAAGTGGGTTTGTTCTTGGCAGGTCCAAAAGTATATTGCTCGTCCTCAGATGAATTGATAACAAGGAATGTGCTTCCCACAGGAGTATTATTGTAGGAATATTTTATCTCTGCCAGCCTGTTATCTGTCTGATTCTCTGAATCTAAAAATATTAATTCACTGGTACAATCTGAGATGTCTGCACCTTTTGGCAAAACCACGTTTCCTTTATCACTCATCTGTAATACGGGGATTTTGCTGCCAAAAACAGATGAAAGATTGCTGTGACCGGAGTTGTTATGAACAGAAAATGTCGTTTCATTTTCTGATATATTCTGTAGTGAAAAATTATTGAAGCCATAGTCTAATAAAAGTTTTGTATCATTGTAGACATTGGCACCGTTACTTCTCATTACGACTGAAATTAGAGTCATACCGTTTCTTTTTGCAAATGTAACAAGCGTTGTTCCAGACTGGTCCACGTATCCTGTTTTACCACCAAGAATACCTTCATAGTAAACAGGATTTGAAGGATGCATCATTTGATGACGGTTCGAAATCGCCTGGGGTTCAGCATTTTTATTCGTTACAGGAATTGTATAGGATACACTGGATTCCAGCTTTAAAAAATCATCATTTTTTGAAGCTTCTCTGGTAATCATTGCCATATCATAGCAAGTAGTGTAGTGGTCTTCGTTAAATAAACCATTAGGATTGACAAAATGTGAACCGAGGGCACCGGCTTTTTTTGCTCTTTCATTCATCATATCTGAAAAGATTTCCAGAGCAACCTTCGATTCGTCATAGCTTTCGCCTGCAGCTTTCAGCTCATTAATTTTTGCCTGAAATTCCGGAGATTTTCTGGCAACATATTCGCCGGTTGCATTTGCACATTCGTTGGCCGACGCAAGCATAACAGCCATAAGTGTGTCCTTAAGGGAGAGAAGTTCACCTTCCTGACGGGCAATGTGTGCATCTCCTAATTCCAGTGAAAATACATCATAGTGGTAATATTCGACCATATCTGAAAGGTTTCCCTCTTCGAGGGCAATCAGAGTGGTGAGAATTTTTGTAATACTGGCAGGATACATTTTCTGATGGCAGTTTTTATCATAAAGAACGGCCCCTGTGGATGCCTCTATTAAGACACCGGTTTCAGCATAAATACTTGGCGCCGCTGGCCAGGAAATCTGTCTTTCCGGTGAAGTACCAGGATTTTGGGTATTTTCAGCATTTTCCGTGCTTTCTGTGTTTCCGGTGTTTCCTGTGTTTTCAGTTGGTTCAGCATATACAGTTGCAGTGTATGGATTTATTCCAATATTGCATACAACCAGAATAATGGCTAAGGGATATCTTATCAGCCTGATAAATTTTTGTATGTTCATTAATATAAAAACCTCACAAATTAAAAAATATATCACCTATTATACAAAACAAAACAATTAATTGCAATATGATAAATAATAAGGTATGATTTATAAAGACATTTTATATAGAAAGTAGGTATCATTTTGAGATTAAGAAATGTTAAGGGTTCGAGAGAAGCCATAGCTGACAGTGAATACACATATAACGATTATAAGGAATATAAAGGAAAATGGAACGAGGTCTTTTCTAATGACAATCCTATACGCATAGAAATTGGTATGGGAAAAGGAAAATTTATCACAGAGCTTGCATTAAAAAATCCCAATATAAATTATATAGGAATTGAGAAATATTCAAGCGTTCTCATAAGGGCTCTTGAAAAACGCGGGGAATTGGAGATAGATAATCTTATTTTCATCAGAATGGATGCTGTGGAGATTTGCGAGGCCTTTGATGAAGGTGAAGTGGATAGGATTTATTTGAATTTCTCTGACCCATGGCCAAAGGACAGGCATGCAAAGAGACGTCTCACATCGAGACAGTTTTTTGAGAGATATGACAGGATATTGAAAAAGGACGGAGTTGTGGAGTTCAAAACAGATAACAGGCCTCTGTTTGATTTTTCATTGGAAGAAATCAATGAGACTAAATTTAAGATAGATGCATACACTTTTGATTTACATGGTAATAAGGAAAGTGAAATATATCAGGGAAATGTTATGACTGAATATGAGGAGAAATTCGTGGGGCTTGGAAATCCAATCTGCAAATTTGTTGCATCAAGAGCATATAATAAAAGTGAGTAGGATATGCAGCGAGTTGAATATTGAATGAAAAGAGAGCTTAAAAGAATGATGCACAAAAGGCGCAGATGCAGCTGCCATTGCAGACGCGGTTGTAGATGCAGAAGCACATGTTCTTGTATGAATAGAAATATTTATAAGCTTTTAAGGTCTTTTGAAGAGGTTTATAAATTATTAAATCCAAGATAAAACTACAAAATGATGTATGGAAAGGATAACTTATGAAAAAATTTAATCAGGAAAACTTTGAGGATGAAGTAATGAAGTCGGAAATGCCGATGATAGTTGATTTTTATGCTGACTGGTGCGTACCCTGTAAAATGATGGCGCCGGTTATTACACAGATAGAAAAGGAATACAGAGGAAAAATTGAATTTGGGAAGTTGAATATTGATGAGAGTCCAATGGTTGCATTGGATTACAGGGTGCTTTCGATTCCAACCCTGTTGTTTGTAAAGGACGGAAAAGTTGTGGGAAGAGTTGAGGCAGCGGTTACAAAAAATGTTGTGGAGGATAAGATAAAAAAATATTTTGGGATGTAGAAAAAAGCCTTGTTAGTGATGGAAGTGAAATGTCACTAACAAGGCTTTTTTGGTTATCTCTTATATTGTTTAATAAGTCTGTCGATTTCTTTATTCATCATCTCGACTACAGAATCGGGCCCTGCAATTGTCACACCTTCTCCCAATCCTATAATCCATGCAAGAAATTGTCTGCTCACTGAGACCTCAACATTTAACGCAAACCTCCTGTTATCTAAGCGAATCAACGAAACATCTTTTCCAAATCTGTCAATCATTACTCCGGCAAAGGAATTATCACATTCAATTCGCACCCTTTCTTCCTTACCAGCATACATTCCAAACATCTTTCTGGAATATGCTGCCATATCAAAAGCTTTAAATTCCTGTTTTCCTTCACGCCCTCTTCTGGTGGACTTAATCTGAAGCATTTTATCTACTCTGAAATGTTTAATAATCCCCTCTGCACTGTCATACGCAATCAAGTAATAATTCTCATCATTCCACGACAATGACCATGGACTAACCTCATACAATGCACCATTATGTCGAAGCTCCATTTTCTTATCCACGTTCCACTGAAAATACTGAAAAGTAATTTTTGAATTCTCCGCTATTGCTGTATGGATTCTGTCCACATTGTAATAAATACTTTCATTCATTGTTTTTACTCTTCCAGCAACGAACACCTGTCTGTGAAGCTGTGAGGCCTCATACTTGCTTGCAAGTCCTTCAAGCTTTTTAATCAGTTCATTAGACTTCTTGACAGTAATAAATTTAGCAGACTGAACAGAATCCACCAACAGTTTAAGTTCAGCCAGTTCAAACTGTCTGTTTCCGATATGATAATGATATGTCCTGTCTTCCTGTATGCCTATAATATCCAATCCATACAAACTAAGGTTTTCTATATCGCTATAGATGCTTTTTCTTTCTGCACTCACCCCATATGTAGCCAGGGCATCTATAATCTCCTGCATTGTGATACTATGATTCTCATCTGTCTGTTCGAGAAAAATTTTCATAAGATATATTAGTTTTAATTTTTGATTTGACGATTTTGGCATATAACTCCTCCAATAAAAATTTAAGAAAAAACTTCTCTTATTAGATTATCACACACAAACGCATAAGAGAAGTTTTTTATTATGAATAAATTGCAATGTATTATGAACGTTACTGTACACACCCTTGCCAGTAAAAAAGAGTATGATAAATAGACGTAATACTTTTATGAAAATGCACTACGAGCAATATCATATATGTTGGTGTTGTATAGTCTATAAGTTTGTATAATGCTCATACAGTCACACAAATATTCAACACTTTTATTACTACGGAATGTAACCGCTTGTATTTGTTTTCGCTTGAATTTTCTTAATGAACGTTCAGAAAGATTATTGGTGTAATTGATTTCAGGATGCCGTAAGAATAAGAGATGGTTTGCTTTATATTTTTGCATTCTCTTATACAGATTGAAGCCATCCGGGTAATATTTCTTTGGCGGATTGTTAAGATATTCTGAAGCAGCGATAGAAAGAATTTTTGAGTATTCCTTTTCTTTCTCATTTATAAATCTTTCATCGTATAAATGTGGTTCTGATTTATATGAATGAATAAGTGAAGAAAGAAATTCTTTCATCTTTGAATTCCATGTTAAATGTGGTTCGTTGTCAATGCTGTCCTGAAGATATCTTAATACATGAGCAAGGCATTCCTGGTGATTGCCACCGTAATTGTAGTAAGTTTTATCGTGGTCATGAACAAGAATCTGTTGATATTCTTCGACAGGAGTAGCTTTGATTCCTTCGTGACCTTTATGCTCGCGAAATGAATATAGCAACTCATCTTCATTTGCACAGACAATTACCTGCACAGTTTTACCATTAACTCTGCCAGGAGTGGCATCTGAATACATAACAGGTGATTGTAACAGTCTATCAAATATACGAGTGCGATCATCTGCTGTATTTTCAGAAAACTGACGAGGTAAATCGTTAATAAAGCCACGCGAAAGCATAACTTTTCCATTAGAGATAGCAGAAATAAGCTCGCTGGTTTTATCAATAGAAACATTACAATGATTATTTAATAAGAATGCAAGGGCTTTCGCATTTGGACCATAGTTAAACTCATTTATAACACCGGTTGGAAAAGGAGCATGCCCACGCTTGCCGGTAGAACGGCTGCGGTATTCAGGAGTAGTGTATTCAGTAACAGAAACACTTACTTCAATATCACATACCTGTTTAGTTATCATTTTGCCAGTCAGATAGTAGTCAGGATTTGAAATAATATGAGAAGGAACAGGTATGGTTATAGTAGGTTTTGTTGGAGACATATGAGGTCGTTTATGACCAATATGTCCATGTTGGGCACCAGGCTTTTTGCCAGACTTAACTCTGCTGTTTTTAATCTTTTTAGGAAATCTCTCTTTAGATGATGGTATAGAAGAGTTTTCATGATCCCGATTCATCTGAGCTTTAAGTTTATCGTTAGAATCTTTTAAAGATTGATTTTCGATGGTAAGTTGTTCGTTACATTGTTTAAGGAAAGCATAGTCATTCTTAAGAAGTTCAAAGTCGCCATAAACGATATCTGAAAGATGAGCATTTTTTCTTTTTCGATATCGAGCAGATTCTGATAACGTTCGATGGTTGTATTAAGTTCCTTGATAGTTGCTTTAAGAGAACGTATTTCCTTTTCCAAGGATTGCTTTTCTTCGTTAGTGAAAGTGCCTGATTTGAGCCGCTTATTTTCAGCACGAAGAGATATAAGTTCTTTTCGTTGGATTTCATGAGCTTCTTTTAATGTCATAGGCACCTCCACAATATTAGCTGTTTGAAAGAGAGTTAAGAATATCCTGTTGCTCTTTGCACATAGAAACAACTTCGTTATAATCTTTAGTAAGTTCTCTGACATATGTGTGAACTTCAGTGAGCTCGGCTTCGAGTTTCTCGTTCATTGCCTGTAAAGTTTCAATTTGTTTTTTTTGATTGTCGATTATTTTATCTTGATTTACTCTGATTTTTTCAGAGGAATCAAGAAGTGCTTGTAAGTCTTGTTTCATTAATAAATCCGTCCTTATAAATGTTAAGGTAATTATACAATAAGTGTAGGAAAAAAGCGAATTTCCAGGATTTTCTAACTAGCAAAATGACGGTGGAAAAGATTCAGGGATAAAGAAATAATGTGGAAAACAAAATGAAATATTGAGGATAAATGCAATAAAACAGCAATTTTTGAGTGGAAACAGAATAACTGAGAGGGTGAAAAAGAAAATACCAAAGATTATTAAAAATGGGCGTGGATAGAGTGGATACGTAGATAAATAAAAAAAATAAATTTTGGCATTTTACACAAAAACAAGGTGTTACTGGCAAGGGTGTGTACAGTAACCTTATGAACAAACATTCGATATGGAAGGGATGTTTATGGTACAGTATAATGATGTATAATATCAATAGTAGATGCTGTAGGGCACGTAGGTTTGCAATAATAAATAATAGAAAAGAGGTATATTATGAAGAAAATCGAAAAGTACATTAATAAGTATGACGTAAGCAAAACACTTAGATTTAGGGCAATTCCAGTTGGTGCAACACAAGATAACATTAATACAAAATTAATTATTGAAAATGATGAATTAAGAGCGGAGAATTTTAAAAAGGCAAAGGAGATAATTGATAGATATCATCAGGTTTTTATTAGCCGAGTTCTAAAAGATATCAGATTAAAAAATACTAAAGAGTATGCGAATTTGTTTTTTAAATTAAATAAATCCGATGATGAAAAAGAAAAAATGATTAAACTTGAGGATAAACTCAGAGCAGAAATATCAGAGGCCTTACAGCAAGATAAAGAATATAAAAAGATAATGGGAAATGATATAATTAATAAAATTCTTCCAGAGTACCTTACAGATGAGACAGAATTAGAAATTATTAATTCATTCAAAGGGTTTTATACGGCATTCACGGGATATAGTAATAATAGAAAAAATGTTTATGTAAAAGACAAAATCAAATCAAGTATTGGTTATAGATGTATTCATGAAAATTTGCCAAAGTTTTTATCAAATATAAAAATATTTGAGACGGTTAACTGTATTTTTAAAAATGAAAATTTAGAAGAATTACGACAATATGCAGGAATTGGTATTTTTGAAATAAAGGATTTGTTTTGTGTGGATTATTTTGATTTTGTATTAACACAGGCGGGAATTGATTTATACAACGCAGTTATTGGTGGCGGAGTTACAGAAGATGGAAAAATGATTAAGGGGATAAATGTTTATATAAATTTATATAATCAGGCAAATAATACAAAATATCCTTTAATGAAGCCATTATATAAGCAGATTCTGACAAAGTCGGAAAGGATATCGTTTTATGAAGAGAAAATTAAGAATGATGAGGAAGCGCTTTCTCTTTTTAGAATGACAATAGGGTATGATGGAGAAGTATATAAAGCAATTGAAGAACTAAAAAAAATATTAAATTTTCTCGAAGAGTCTGATAAAGGAGGTATTTACTTTACAAATGGAATAGCAATAACAACACTGTCAAATGATATATATGGTTCATGGAAGACAATACAAGATAATTGGAATAA
This sequence comes from Lachnospiraceae bacterium, assembly GCA_050309585.1. Taxonomy (GTDB): domain Bacteria; phylum Bacillota; class Clostridia; order Lachnospirales; family Lachnospiraceae; genus Bovifimicola. The sequence goes on along the minus strand of JBNRML010000075.1, from coordinate 4,764 downwards.
AAAATATGATGAGGTAAATAGAAAAAAAGAACCGAAGGATATAGAAAAATATGAAAAGAATAGAAGAAATGCATATAAGAAAATAGAGAGTTTTTCAATTCATGAGATTACAGAATTGGACAACAATGAGATAGATTTTATTGAGACATTCAAACAAAAGATAAATGAAAAATATAAACTTATCAAAGAAAATTATGAAAAAACGGATTATATACTAAATGAAAATTATAAAGGTGAAAAGCAACTGAAAAGAGATAAGAAAGCGATAGAGGATATTAAAAATCTCTTAGATTCAATTAAGAATTTTGAAAAATATTTGAAACCGATGATAGGAAGTCAAAAAGAAGAAAACAGAGATGAATATTTTTATGGTAAGTTTATTGATAGTTATGATAAATTGAAAATGATTGATGAAGTCTATGATAAGATACGCAATTATGTCACATCAAAACCATACTCAAAGGATAAATTTAAGTTATATTTTGATGAAGCAGAATTTATGAATGGTTGGACGCGAACCAAGGAGGAAAAATATCAGGCTTCTGTCTTGAGATATCAGAACAATTATTATCTGGCAATTATGGATAAAGAGCATAAAAAGTGTATGATGGATATTAAGGAAGACAGTAATGGAGAAAATTATGAAAAAATGGATTACTATTTTACCGGCGATTTATCTAAACAAATACCTAGAATATTTTTTTCGAAAGATTTTGTTGATAAGAATGGCATATCAGAAGAGATTATAAATATATATAACAGGGGTAGTTTTAGTAAAAATAATGAAGGTGTTGAGTTTAATTTAGAAGATTGCCATAAATTGATTGATTATTATAAAAAATCACTTCAAAATTATGCGTGGAATGAAGAATTTAAGTTTAAGTTTTCAGACACAAAGGAATATAAGGATCTCTCGGATTTTTATAAAGAAATAAATGAGCAGGCGTATAAATTAAGCTTTGTAAATATATCAAAAAAAGCGGTAGATGACATGGTAGAAAATGGTATGGTATATATGTTCCAAATATACTGCAAAGATTTTTCAGAGAGCAGTCATGGAAATGAAAACTTGCATACAAAATATTTTAAGCTTTTATTTGAAGAAAAATATCATGATAAGATACGTATGTCAGGAGGCGCAGAATTTTTCTATAGAAAAGCCAGTATCAAAAAAGAAGAATTAGTTGTACATAAAGCTAATGAAAAAATAGATAATAAAAACCCGGATAATCCAAAGCGACAGTCAGTATTTGATTATGATATTTTCAAGGATAGGAGGTATTCAGTAAATCAGTTCGAATTGCACCTTCCAATAAAGTTAAATAGCTGTCCTCAAAAAGGTTCTAAGATAAATGAGAGTTTGAGAAAAGATTTGAAAAATGATGAAAATCCATATGTAATTGGAATAGACCGAGGAGAAAGAAATCTTATTTATATGTGTGTGATTGATGGTAAAGGTAATATTGTTGAGCAATTTTCATTAAATGAAATATTGAATCAGACAAATGGTATTACAATTAAAACGGATTATCATAAGTTATTACATGAAAAAGAGAACGGAAGACAAAAAGCAAGACAAAGCTGGTCGCAGATTGAAAATATCAAGGAATTAAAAGAGGGGTATATTAGTCAGGTTGTTCACAAAATATGTGAACTAGTAGAAAAATATGATGCGGTCATTGCAATGGAGGATTTGAATTCGGGATTTAAAAAAAGTCGTATAAAAGTAGAAAAACAGGTATATCAGAAATTTGAAAAGATGTTGACAACTAAACTAAATTATATGTCAGATAAAAACAAAGAATATGATGAACATGGTAGTGTTGTAAATGCTTATCAGTTGACGAATAAAGTTTCAAATTCAAGCGGAAAAATAAAGGGAAATCAAGATGGTTTTATTTTCTATATACCTGCATGGTTGACTAGTAAGATTGACCCGTCAACAGGCTTTGTTAATTTGATAAATACGAAGTATAAAAATATTGAAGAGTCAAAGTTATTTGTTAGTTGTTTCGAAAATATTCTTTATGATCAGGACAGAGATATGTTTATGTTTGAGGTGGATTATTCTAAATTTCCACGTACAAATGCAGATTATGTAAAGAAATGGAATATTTATACTAATGGTGAACGTATAGAGAACTTTAGAAATGAAAAGAAAAATTCTGAATGGGATTACCGAATTGTTGATTTGACAAAAGAGTTCAAAGAATTATTTGATAAATTCAATATTGATTATAAAACAGATTTGCAAGCACAGATATGTGAACAGAATTCAAAGGATTTTTTTAGAGATTTTTTAAAACTATTGTCATTAACTTTACAAATGAGAAATAGCATCAGTGGCACAGAGGTTGATTATCTTATTTCGCCAGTTTTAAACAAAAAAAATGTATTTTTTGATTCAAGACAATTTGAACGTAATGATTATGCTAGTTTGCCAAAAGACGCAGATGCAAATGGGGCTTACAATATTGCCAGAAAAGTTCTTTGGGCAATTGAGAAGATGAAAAATACAGAAGATGAAAAATTGAAAAATTTAAAAATAGCAATTTCAAATAAAGAATGGCTTGAGTACGCTCAAACACACATCTCCGAATTTTAGAGGAATAAAATGACTGGTCAAATATTAATTACTGAACTTAATGACTTTATCTTTTGCCCTGCCTCCATATATTTTCATAAAATATATGGGGGTATGGACAAAATGTTATATCAAACAGAATATCAGATAAATGGAACGGCAGCACACGAAGCTGTCGATGAAGGTAAATATTCAAGTTGTAAAGCCATATTTATGGGTACAAATGTTTATTGTGACAAGTATAATCTTATTGGAAAAATTGATATATATGATTCAAAAAATAAAGTGTTAAGAGAAAGAAAAAAGATAGTAAAACAAATATATGATGGATATGTGTTTCAGGTATATGCACAATATTTTTCGCTTATTGAAATGGGATATGAGGTTGAAAAAATAGAAATATATAGTATCAGTAATCACAAAACATATAATATTCCATTGCCACATTGTGATAAAGAAATGTTTGAAAAATTTGAAAGGGTTATTCAAGAGATTAGAAATTTTTCTATGGATAATTTTAAACAAACGAATATACAAAAATGTAAAAATTGTATATATGAACCTGCTTGTGACAGGACATTATTGGATACATAGGATAATTTGAAGGGAGGGCACATTGTTAAGTAATAAGGATTTTGAGAAAAAGCAGATTGTGGTTTTTAAGCCCGCTTGGGGAGATAAAATTTCGTATAAAAATGATAATATGGTAATTAAATCGTCTGAAGGACAAATTAAGTATCAAGTGACCTGTTTTAGGATTTTTGCATTACTTATTATAGGTGAATGTACAGTTACAACGGGGTTAATAAGGAGAAGTAAAAAATATGGATTTTCTATTGTTTTTATGACATATGGTTTTAGATATTATTCTATTATAAATGCTGGATTAGAGGGAAATAATTATTTACATAAAAAACAATATGAATATGAAGGAACGGAATTAGGACGTATATTAATTTATAATAAAATTTTAAATCAAAGAAATATACTAAATAAAATACGTAATAAGACGGAATATACAAGGGAGGGTATTGAAAAGTTAGATGAGTATGTTGATAAAGTGTGGAATTCACGAGACATACAAAGAGATATTTTGTTGGGAATAGAAGGAAATGCTGCAAGGGTTTATTTTTCAAGAGTTTTCGATAATGTTAATTGGAAAAGCCGGAAGCCAAGGATAAAGTTTGATTATGTTAATTCATTATTGGATATTGGATATACATTATTGTTTAGTTTTATTGAATGTCTGCTGAGAGTATATGATTTTGATGTGTATCAAGGTGTGTTGCATACAAATTTTTATATGAGGAAATCTTTGGTATGCGATTTGATGGAACCATTTAGAGTTATTATTGATTGGAAGGTAAGAAAAGGAATTAATTTAGGACAATTTAAAAAAGATGATTTTCAGGTAATTAAATCTCAGTATCAGCTCGAGTATAAAAAGGCAAGCGAATACACTGGAGTTTTTATGGAAGAAATATTGAGAAATAAAGAATATATATTTACGTATATTCAAAGTTATTACAGAGCTTTTATGAAAGGTAAAGATGAAAAATTATTTCCGATATTTGATATTAATAAATGTTCAATTTTATTGTCAGATGATTTAGAGGTATGATATGATTATTGTTAGTTACGATATATCCAATGATAAATTGAGAACAAGATTCTCAAAATATTTATCAAAATACGGACATAGAATTCAGTATTCTGTTTTTGAAATAGACAATAGCGAACGTATATTAAACAATATTATTTCAGAAATAGCAAATACATTTGAAAAAAGATTTTCGCAAGAGGACAGCATATATATTTTTAAAATGTCTAGCACATGTAAGATAGTGCGTTATGGATATGCAAAAAACGAAGAAAGTGACCTGAAAATAATAAATTAATTATCTGCTGTTTTATTTATTGCAAAGCTTTAATTTAATGTGATGGTTTATGAGAATATGAGTATTAATCATATATTTAATGTGCTAATTTTTATTAATAATATACAAAAAAAGTATTAATTTATTGGATAAATTTCCAGTATACGGGATTAATACTTATAAATAATTTCTACTATTGTAGATGCGTTGTGATAAGGATAACAAGGTCGGATTAATACTTATAAATAATTTCTACTATTGTAGATAGATGTAAACGAAACAGCCAATCAGCAGGATTAATAC
>JBNRML010000074.1:0-7159 GCA_050309585.1 Lachnospiraceae bacterium | reverse complement strand
AAGATGATACTGTTCCTGTTACCTGATTAGGTGTTGTGTCTATATTTTATTTTTTAGCCACCGAAAGATGGCTTGTTTGCCATGCCCTTTAATTTTTGGCTACCCGCTACCTCTTTGTTTCAAACTTTAGCCTCCCATCCATAACTTAACAATCACCCATAAATATCACCCTCAGTTAGGTAAAAAATAATCCCGAATCATATGACATAATATATCACATAATAACGGGATTTTCCACCTTTACAATATAACAATCCTGTAAAATCTTGTTAAATTTTAAAGCTGCCTAGGGGACTTGAACCCCCGACCTCCGCCTTACCAAGGCGACGCTCTACCGACTGAGCCAAGGCAGCAACTGAACAATAAATAATATACTCAATTTTATTAATTTTGTCAAGTTCAATTCTTTCCTTCAAATTCCATATTACAACAGTTTTATCCGTTAAGTCTCTGTCTTACAATCTCATACGCAAGCACCCCTGCCGCAACCGAGGCATTTAACGAATCAATATCACCTTTCATTGGAATTGATGCAATAAAATCACATTTTTCACGAACAAGTCTGCTGACTCCCTCGCCTTCATTTCCTATAACAAGACCAATAGGACCCTTGAGATCCAGGTTGTACATCGTCTCTCCTCCCATATCGGCACAAACAAACCAGAGCCCCTGTTCCTTCAATTCTTCAATTGTATTGGAAATATTTGTAACCTTGGCTACAGGCGTATAATTAAGTGCCCCTGCTGATGTCCTGGCAACTGTTGCGGTAAGACCTACAGCCCTTCTCTTCGGAATTATTACTCCGTGAGCCCCCGAAAGATTTGCCGTCCTGATAATAGCACCTAAATTGTGTGGGTCTTCAATGTTATCCAGAATAAAAATAAACGGCGGCTCTCCTTTCTCTCTTGCAAGCTCCAGCATATCTTCAACCTCCGCATACTCATAAGCTGCTGCCATGGCAACAACTCCCTGATGCTTACCTGTTGCCGACATCTGGTCAAGCCTTTCCTTAGAAACATAGCTTATTATACAATTATGCTTCTTCGCTTCTCTAATAATTGAATTAACCGGTCCATCATGACATCCATCCAAAATAAAAAGCTTATCAATTGTTTTTCCTGCACGAAATGCTTCAATAACCGCATTTCTTCCTTCTATTGTCAATTCCTCGTATCTCATTAATTCCAGCCTTTCCAGTTCATTAAATAAATTTATTCACTTACCCGCTCAACTGCTTTTTTTATAAGCTCTAACATCCTGTCCGTTTTCTTTTCGAGATAAAGATATCCCATCAATGCCTCAAATCCTGTGGCATGTCTGTAATCTGACACTGAAGCATTCTTTGCAACTGATGTTGACTTTGCATTTCTTCCACGTTTATAAATCTTCATTTCATCCTCTGACAAATCCTCATAGAGTGACTTTATCATTTTTGACTGTGTCTCTGCCTTAACCAAAGCACTTGCCCTTTTATGAAGTTTATTAACCTGGGTATCACCCTCACTAATAATCATTGTTCTTATTACAATTTCATAAATTGCATCTCCAATGTACGCAAGGGTTAACGGTGCATATGTTTCTATACCATTTTCCTTGAGCCCAAGTTTATTTAAAATCAACTCATAAAATTCTAAGCCTTCTTCCATTTTCCTCTCCATTCTGAATACGCTTTGCGTCTAAGTAAGTGAGAGCTGAATATCAGATTCAGCCCTTCGTGATTTTCCACACTACGCCCTCACGAGTATCCTCTAAGATAACTCCCCTTTCCAGCAACTCATTTCTAATAGCATCTGCTTTTGCAAAATCCTTCTGCTTCTTAGCTTCTTTTCTCTCTTCTATTTTTTCCAAAATATACTTTTCAAACTCAGCATCCACATCACTTGCTTCTTCATTCTGTCCTGAAAGTAAGTCAAGAGACAAAACATAATCAAAACTCTTAATAAGTTCAATTTTTGTCTTATCACTTGTATCTGCCTTCAATAAATCATAGATAACTGTAATAGCCATCGATGTATTCAAATCATTATTAAGTGCATTAGCAAATTTATCTTTGTACTCTTCAAACACTGCCTGGTCTGTTTCACCCTCATCCTTAAGCCTTCCAATAGCTTTCACAAGCTTATCATATGCAGAAACCACATTATCAAGGGCTTCAAAAGAAAACTCCAATGGTTTACGGTAATGGGATAACAGGCAGAACATTCTGTATGCCAATGGATTGTATCCTTTATCCTTAAGAAGTGAAACTGTTAAGAATTCACCCTTGGACTTGCTCATCTTTCCCTGTTTGTCATTTAAGTGATGTACATGGAACCAGTAGTTGCACCATTTATGACCAAGATATGCCTCAGACTGGGCAATTTCATTTGTATGATGTGGAAAAATATTGTCAACACCGCCACAATGAATATCAAGATACTCGCCTAAATGCTTAACAGAGATTCCTGAACATTCTATATGCCATCCCGGATATCCAACGCCCCACGGGCTGTCCCATTTCAATTCCTGATTGTCGAATTTTGACTTTGTAAACCATAAAACAAAGTCGCTTTTATTTTTCTTGTTTGTGTCCTCTTCAACATCGTCACGCACACCAACCATAAGCTCTTTTTCTGACTGGCTTGAAAATACATAATAATCATCAAGCTTTGAAGTATCAAAATATACATTATCTCCTGCTATATATGCATATCCCTTTTCAAGTAATGCAGAAACCATGTTAATAAACTCAGAAATGCAGTTTGTCGCAGGCTCAACCACATCAGGTGTTTTAATATTTAAGCTCTTCATATCCTCGAAAAATGCATCTGTGTAAAACTTAGCTATCTCCATAACTGTCTTGTGCTCTCTTTTTGCACCCTTGAGCATCTTATCCTCACCTGTATCGGCATCTGATGACAAATGTCCCACGTCAGTTATATTCATAACGCGCTTTACATCATATCCGTCATATCTCAATGTTTTTTCCAAAACATCCTCCATAATGTAGCTTCTTAAATTACCAATATGCGCGAAATGGTATACTGTAGGTCCACATGTGTACATATTTACCTTTCCTTCCACATTTGGTACAAAATCTTCAACTTTTCTTGTCAATGTATTATAAATCTTCACTTTAACAAATCCTCCATTTTTATTCGTTTTTATTCATTTTGATTCTATTTTACGCATCCCTGGCATCCCCCGCATCCTGTTGCATTAACTGCAACAGAATTATCCGTGAGATAGCTTATAGACACAATTGCCTGGGATGAAATTCCCTCACCTGCACCTGTAAATCCTAAGCCTTCCTCCGTTGTAGCCTTTACATTTACAAGACTTTTGTCTATTTTTAATGCTTTTGCAATGTTTTCCACCATCTGTTCCCTGTACGGCCCCACCTTTGGTCTCTGGGCAATAATTGTTGCATCAATGTTATTTATGACAAAAAGATTTTCATCAAGCATTTTTCCAACCTCTTCCAAAAGCTTTATGCTGGACGCGCCCTTATATTTTTCATCTGTGTCAGGAAAATGTTTTCCAATATCACCTAATGCCGCTGCACCTAAAAGAGCATCCATAATGGCATGCAATAAAACATCGGCATCAGAATGTCCCAACAATCCTTTTTCATGTGGAATATCCACTCCACCTAAGATTAACTTTCTGCCCTCAACTAATTTATGAACATCGTATCCTAATCCAACTCGCATATATACATCAGTGTGATTTTTCACACCTTCCTCCATTCCTGAACAAATACAATATTTTTTCATCAGCCATTATACCACAACACAACGCAAAAAAAAACTGGAACTTTCTCAAGTTCCAGTCAGTAGCGGAAAAGGGATTTGAACCCATGACACCACGGGTATGAACCGTGTGCTCTAGCCAACTGAGCTATTCCGCCATATACCTGTCTGATAACGAATAAATATAAATGGGACCTACAGGGCTCGAACCTGTGACCCTCTGCTTGTAAGGCAGATGCTCTCCCAGCTGAGCTAAGATCCCGTTTGCCTTATCCCTCATCGGACTTGCTAGGATAGTATAACCTTTATTTTCATAATTGTCAATACTTTTTTTTATTTTTTTTAGCCTTCTGATTTTTCTCATGTCTTCCTTCCATAATAAACTGAAAAACAATATATCCTAAAGCTAATTCTACAAACATGACTAACAGATATACTACCATGTTTTCATTAATATTTTTTTGCACTTCACTTCCATTTAATATTACCGCCATAAAATTTGCAGCCCCGTGAACCACAATCGGTGCAGTTATTGAATCATATCTCAAATATACGCAGACCAATATCAATGAAAGTAAAAATGCATATGTTCCCTGCATCAGATTAAAATGAAATACCCCAAATAAAACAGACACTACAATAGTTGCATATCCCGGAGACATAATTTTTCTTAACTTACCAAATGAAATTCCCCTGTAAATTAATTCCTCTGCAATGGGAACTATTATTGCAAGGGTTAAAATCTGTAAGCTGACTGAACCTCTCATTAAGTTTTCACTTGTCTCTTTATAGCTGCCCAAAATATTGTCAATTGACAAAAGTGATACAAATCTACCCAGTCCTAATCCTGCAAAAATCCCAAGCAGCGCTAGAAGACCATATTCTTTCCCCTCTAATATCCAAAGCTCTTTTTCAAACTTTTCTTTATTCTCCTGATTTCTGTTTTTTCTATACCACAGTCCAAAAAAAATGCCTCCCAACAATGCCGATAACAATGTGACAATATATCCGTATTCATCCATACTCTCATTAAGATTATCCATAAAACGATATGAATCGTAAAACGAGGCACTTCCATGACCATTAATATTCTTAATATTCTTTAAAAATATTGAAATATCAAAAACTACCTGTACAAACATTGTCACAAGAACATAAATTACAGGTGGACAAAATGCAAGTACTAAATTTCTCTGTTTCTCTTCCATCAATTTTTCTTTTTCTCTGTTGTCCAATTTCTTTCACCTCACATCTAAATATACTTTATTACATTACAATTTGCAATTTATTTCTCCTATTGGTATAATAGCCTTCGCAAATAAATTGCCCCGACATGGAGGATTAAAATGATTACAAAATTTGATATGTATAAAAGAGGTTTCAAAAAAGGAATACCCATTGCACTTGGATACCTTCCTGTATCCTTTTCGTTTGGCTTCCTGGCTGTAAATGGTGGACTTCCCATATGGCTTACAGTGTTAATATCCATGACTAATCTTACAAGCTCAGGACAGCTTGCAGGAACAAATCTTATCATACACGGTGGTACTCTTTTGGAAATTACCCTGAATACTTTTATAATTAACCTGAGGTATTTTCTTATGTCTCTTTCACTCTCACAAAAAGTCGAGGAAAAAACTTCTATCTTACACAGATTATGCTTTAGTTTCGGCATAACTGATGAAATTTTTGCATTGGCCTCTGTTGAAAAAAAGAAACTGACTTCATCATTTATGTATGGACTGATAACTGCACCTTATATCGGATGGGCTTTAGGTACTTTACTAGGTGCCTGTGCATCCGGGGTGCTTCCCGCTTCGGTTAAAGGGGCCCTGGGAATAGCACTTTACGCAATGTTTATTGCAATTATTATTCCACCGGCAAAAAAATCGTCACCAGTATTGTTTGTGGTGATTTTGTCAATTATTCTTACGCTGATGATGAAATACATACCAGTATTTAAATTTATTTCATATGGCTTTTCAATAATAATCGCCACACTGATTTCAGCAGCCGCTGCTTCTTTCTTATTCCCTCTTAATGAGGACACGGAAGAAGCCGATTCTTAATACAAAGGAGTTTTGAAATGTCTATCTATAAAATGTTAATTGCGGTTTTTCTAATGGCACTGGTTACATATCTTCCAAGAATGTTGCCCATGGCAGTATTTAGAAAAGAAATTAGTTCCAAGTATATAAAATCATTTTTATATTATGTTCCTTATGCCGTACTGGCAGCACTTACCTTTCCCGACATAATTTATTCAACAAATTCCATTTACAGTGCCATTGCCGGAACTTTAGTTGCCCTGTTTTTGGCATACCGCGAAAAAAGTCTCGTAATCGTTGCCATGTTTTCGATGCTGGCAGTATATATGACACAGCTAATGATTAATTTTTTGTAACAGTTCAGATCCAAGCAAAATTTCATAAAACAGGTGTAAAATGCAAAGCATTTTGGAGGTTGGCTCTGAACAGATACATTTTTTTTAACTTGTTTAAGTACGGTGTCACTTATAAGTAGTGTATCAAAAAAGCATCAAAAAAGTTGCCACAAAAATGTGACAACTTTTATAATTACAATTAAATTCTATTCTCTCTGAGGAACTTATCAATAGCCATAATCTCAACACGAATATTTCTCATATGCTCAATATGTTTCTGGAAGTTACCCTTATCGCCCAGGAGATTAAGTGCCTTTGAGTTTTCTCCTGTATCAACCAAAGGAATAGTATTGAACTGGTTGTTTTCGATATATTCTGCTGCTTTTTTAAGCTCTTCAACAAGATTGTTCTTGTATGTTACAATTTCTTCTTCTAATCTTGCTTTGCGCTCTTCTTCCTTCTTAATCTTCATCTTGATAAGAACTGCTGCTGTATCAAGAATCTGGTCGTTTGGATTAAATGGATAAACCAAAACAGTTGGTTTTTTAATCTTAATGAGCTGCTGACCTTTCTCATAGTCAATTCCTGCATTTTTCATGTATGCAGTGATTTCCGGATCAACTTTAGGATATGTAAACTCCTCACCTTCAAGATAGTAAATACCACTCTGATTACTCATCATTCCTGTGTCAGTGTCCATATCATATGTTCTGAACCCAATGATTCTGATATCTTTAGCCGGGTCATCCACAGCCAAAACCTTTTCCATGATAATTTCAGGATTCTTATCCTCAACCGGCTGAGTGTTATTGATAATACCAAAACCAATATTTAAAATCTGTACAAAACTTTTTACCATCAATCTGTCCCCATTTCTATAGTTTTTTCTATAAACAATAATAGTACAATGCCATGGCAATGTCAACGGATTTTTGTTTTCTTTTTATTTATTTTGTACAATTTCAGCATTAATATAGCTACTATTCTAAACCAATGTCATTAACTTTAACAGATCTCCGTTAAAAAACGGGGATCTGTTTTTTCT
>JBNRML010000073.1:0-73657 GCA_050309585.1 Lachnospiraceae bacterium | reverse complement strand
TGTTTGGTAGCTTAATTTTACTACAAAATGAAAGAAGATTCCTTATATTTTGGGCATTTTTTGAAAGTTGTTTATAGCTGTGTCTATAAAAATGGAGTTCTGTGGATAAAACTACGGAAACTCAAGTTATTATAAGTTGATATAAAACACTGATTTTGGTATAATAGAGCAAGGTTGCAAAGGTGCTAAATATATGCATTTGTTCAGAGAAAACGCCAGTTTTCGAGGTTGGTTCGTAATAAATACAGTAAAATAATAATAAGAAATAATGGAGAATTAATGACAGTATATTTAGTAGATTTTGAAAATGTTCGCTCAGAGGGACTGCGCGGAGTGGAGAATTTAAGTGCAGATGATAAGGTGGTTGTATTTTATAGCAAAAATGCAGATGCTATTTCCCTGGATGTCTGTATGTTGTTGAATCGCAGTAAAGCAGATATTGAGACTTTCAGAATATTGAGAGGTGGAAGAAATTCTTTAGATTTCCAGTTGTCTACATATTTGGGTTATCTTGTTATGGAGAATTGCTATAGGAAGATATATATTGTAAGCGAGGATAAAGGATTTTTGTGTGCCATTAGTTTCTGGGAGGAAAATTCGGAGCTTTGTAATGCGCAGATACGACTTTGTAAAAGCGTTGCAAATGCAGACAAGGAAAATAGTACAAGTGAAGCTTATGATGATGGACTTACAGGCAAGTTTCTTGAAAAGGTTGATGTAAAACTTAGAGCGCTTGAGTCAACTAATGAGGAAAAGTGCGAAAAGAAAAAAGAACCAAAGCCAAAGGAATCAATATTTAAGGGTTTTAGTCTGAAAAAAACTCAAAAACAGAATGGACTAAAACGGGATATTCAGAAGAAGGATAGCTCGAAGAAAGATGATTCAAAGAAGGATAGTTCCAAAAAGGAAAGTTCAAAGAAGGATAGTTCGAAAAAGGATAATTCAAAGAAGGAAAATTTAAATAAGGATATCCCAAAACTGGTATCCCGGAAGCAGGAGCATCCAAATCAGAAAAATATTCAAAATCCTACATCAAAAAATAAAATTTTTACGGCAGAGATTAAGACAAATATTACTGAGGATGTCAGGGAACTTGTTAATGGAAAATGTAGTGAGGAAACGGTACCAGTTTTAGTTGAAGCTATTGGATTGTCCACAGGAAAACAGCATTTTTACAGGATGCTTGTGAGTAAATTTGGTCAGGAAAAAGGCCAGGAGTTTTACACGTCGATAAAAGGTCAGTATGCAAATTTAAAGAGAAAATAGTGGTTTTGTGAATTAATTAAAGACAGAATATATGTGTATGGAGATGAAAAAAATGATAGTTAATTTATTAAATTTAATAAGTAATATTAGGGAGAAAAAATATATATTGTGTCTTTTAATTACATTCCTTTTGATTTGCACATTACTGACAGGATGTTCTGATACAAATCAGAAAAAAGGCACCTTGGCAACCGATTTTGAAGGGATTAAAATTGAATTTATTAACGTGGGAAAGGGAGATTGTGCTGTTATACACACAAAGGACTACGTTTTTTTGATAGATACAGGCTATAAGGAAACTGTTGAGGATGTGAAGAAATACCTTCATTCCCAGGGTATTAAGAAGATAGATGGTATGATTATTACGCATTATGACAAGGACCATATAGGCGGGGCAACGGAAATTATTGATGAATTTGATGTTTTGGCTATCTATGGGCCAGATTATGTTGACGAGGGTAACAAGTACGCAAAGTTTATGAAGTATCTTGAGAAAAATGGAAAGAGATATCTTCTCAATTACATTAAAGAAGAGACGATTATTGAGGGGGAAAACATTTCTATTACAATATATCCGGGTGAAAAAACACATTATGAAAAAGAAAATGATTATTCCCTGGTTACAAAGGTTATTTATGGTCAGGACAGCTTTTTATTTACAGGGGATGTGGAAGAAGAACATATAAATGAATTATTAGGCAGGGACTTTTTGAAGGCAGATGTTCTAAAATTTCCGTATCATGGTGAACTGTTGATGAATAATATTGAATTATTGGATGAAGTATCTCCAAAATATGTTGTGATTACGCCGGAGTCTGAGGAAAAAGTGTCAACGAGCATTATTTATGAGATGGAGGAAATAGGTTCAAAATATTATTTTAACTGCCAGGGAAATGTGCATTGCACGTCAGATGGTAAAGGAAATATTGTGGTGGAGCAAGGTTAAGAGTGAAACAAATTATGAATTGAATACAAAGAGTAAGTATACAATGTGACTATGTGACAATATCGGAATGGAGATTGGGATGGAAAGCAGAAAATATATAATGGCACTTGACCAGGGTACAACAAGCTCGAGATGTATTATTTTTAATAAGCAGGGACAAATTGTATCTAGTGCCCAAAAGGAATTTACCCAGTACTTCCCTAAAAGTGGATGGGTTGAACAGGACCCAAATGAAATATGGTCGTCAGAGCTGGGGGTTATGGTGGAGTCAATGGCCATACGAGGTATAGAAGCAAGTGAGATTGCGGCAATTGGGATAACAAACCAGCGAGAAACAACCATTGTATGGGATAGGGAAACGGGTGAGGCTGTGTATCGTGCAATTGTGTGGCAATGCAGAAGAACAGCTGATATGATAGATGATTTGAAAGCCAGGGGCTATGAGAAGATGATTCGTGAAAAAACGGGTTTAATTCCTGACCCGTATTTTTCAGCATCAAAAATTTCATGGATATTAAATAATGTTCCCGGTGCAAGAGAAAAGGCAAATCAGGGTAAACTACTATTTGGGACGGTTGATACCTGGCTTATTTACAAGCTTACTAAGGGCAAGGTTTTTGCCACGGATTATACAAACGCTTCGAGAACTATGCTATTTAATATACACACTCTTAAGTGGGACAAGGAATTGCTGGAATTATTTGACATACCGGAAACCATGCTTCCAGAGGTGAAAAATTCATCAGAAGTGTATGGAGAAACAGAGGAAAGTCTGGTAGGAGGAAGAATTTCCATATCAGGTGTGGCAGGAGACCAGCAGGCAGCGTTATTTGGACAGTGCTGTTTTGAACCGGGAGAAGGAAAAAACACATATGGTACAGGGTGCTTTTTGTTGCTAAATACCGGAGAGAAGGCGGTTATGTCCAAAAATGGATTACTGACAACAATAGCAGCAGGAATAGATGGCAAGGTGACTTATGCACTGGAAGGCAGTGTCTTTGTGGCAGGGGCAGCCATAAAATGGTTAAGGGATGAGCTAAAGCTCATTTCTTCGGCGGAGGAAACCCATGACTTATCAGTTTCAGTAAAGGATAGCAATGGTGTTTATGTTGTGCCTGCATTTACAGGATTAGGTGCTCCTTATTGGGATGCTTATGCGAGAGGTGCTGTTTTTGGATTGTCCAGAGGTACCACAAAGGCTCATTTTGTGAGGGCAACATTGGAGTCACTGGCATATCAGACTGCAGATGTGTTATTGGCAATGCAGGAGGATGCAGGAATTTCCCTCAATTCATTGAGAGTGGACGGCGGTGCCAGTGCAAATGACTTTTTGCTGCAATTTCAGGCAGATATTTTGGGTGTGGAGATACTCAGGCCAGAGGTGATTGAAACAACTGCATTGGGAGCAGCGTATCTGGCAGGTCTGGCTGTTGGTTACTTTAAGGATATGCAGGAGATAAAGGACAACTGGAATTTAAAAAATACGTTTAAAAATTCCATGACTGAAGATGATAGAAAAAGACTGTATTCGGGATGGAAGGAGTCGGTTTCGAGAATAAGAACAAAAGAATGAACAGATACGAAAAATTTATTTTGAAAAGGCTGTAAAGATAGGTATTGGTTGCGGTGAAGAACGCGGCGGAAGGGAGCGAGTCGTGAATAAAGAGATGATAGAAAAAAGTTTTACTACAAGAGAATTCAAGTTTTTATCAAATAATAACTACACAGAGATATATGGAAAAATGTGGATACCAACAGGTGAAATTATAGCTATACTTCAGTTATCCCATGGAATGCAGGAACATATCGGGCGATATGAGAAATTTGCACAGTATATGGCAGAACGAGGAATACTGGTGGTTGGAAATGATCATATGGGGCACGGAAAATCAATAAACGGGCCGGAGGATATGGGTTATTTTTCAATACCAATAAAGGGATTAAGCAAAAGAAATCTTGAAAAAGTAAATTCAAGTGCAATGGCAGTAAAGGATTTGCATCATATCACAATGGTTGTAAAGAAACATTATCCAGGTATTCCATACATTCTTCTTGGTCATAGCATGGGGTCATTTTTTGTGAGAAGGTATATCATAGACTACAAAAATGTGATTGATGCGGCAATTATTGTTGGAACAGGAAATTATGAAAGCAAGGCATTAAAATTTGCTGAGGGACTGGCAAAATCCATTACAGTAGCAAAAGGAGACCGTTATAGAAGTGAGTTTGCAAATGAGTTTTTATTTGGAAGCTTCAATAAGAAGATTAAAAATCCATCAACAAAGTATGATTGGATATGTTCAGATACTAATGTAGTTGAAGAATATATAAATGATGAAAAATGCGGTGTTCCATTTACCATGAATGGCATTAATATGCTTGTGGAGGTTATGAAATATATTAACAGACCTGAAAATATAGACAGAATATCAAAGGATTTAGTAATAAATTTCATCTCCGGTATGGAAGATCCTGTAGGAAAGTATGGAGAAGATGTTAAGACGATTTTTGAACAGTATAAGCTTGCAGGAATAAAAAATATGTCTATGGAATTATATGAGGGCTGCAGACATGAGATATTAAACGAGACAATTAATAAAACAGTATTTGGGGACATTTATGATTGGATAATTGAAAAAGTTGTCAAGGCATAAAATGGTAAGTAAAGAAAAGTATGTAAAAAACAGCCGGATGGATTATTGGAAATCCACCTGGCTGTTTTCTGTTAATCAAATTTTACATTTTTTTCTGCCCAGATTTTTAAAGCGGCTGCGTTGGTTGAAATCTTTTCCAAGGAATCTAAGATGTTCTTAAAATCTTCTCTTTCATCAGGGTTTACGCGGCCATCTTCAGAAATGGCAATTAAAGATGTTCTGATATGGTCAATATCCTTAATTGAACCAAGAACCTTAAGTGATAAACGGTCAAAATCATCTATCACAACTTTAGGGACAGTATGTATTCCAATTGGACATTGTTCCGAACAATGTGAGTTACACAGTTCGGGTGTTTTATAACATTTAGACATTGCAAGAACTTCTTCTGGATAAGGTATGATATTACCTAACTCAATATTAGCCAATCTTGTTCTGTCTATATTTAAGACTTCAGAGGCTTTTTCACGGCTTGAAAAAGTGTCATCAGCCTCAGATGCTTCATATCTGGCGCGGCAGTACATATTATCTGCTGCTTTTGTTGCCTTTTTTCCCATAGTTACTCCAATCCAGTTTTAATAAACTATTAATATTAGTGCATCAGTTTTTACTTAATTAGTCAATATTTAATTGATTTATTAGTTGTCCCCTTTATGCTTTTTTATATAGTCTTCATATCTTTTTTGAGAAGCCAGCATTTCGGCAGACATATTAGAACTTAAGATTTTTTCAGTCTGTTCCTCGTTTGTGTCATTAAATAATTTTAATGCATCTTCTAATTCTTCAGGATTAAAAAGATTATCCATATTTGCCTCCTTGTAAAAATATATTATTAACTCAATTATAAATGTTATTTTACCATAATATGTTCTAAAAGGCACTATTTTTGTTCATTTAGCCAAATTTCAAAGCGATTTCTCAGTATTTCAAATTGACAGGGACCAATATCCAGTATGAACCTATGGAATTCTTTCATTGAAAAGTTTTTATCAAGGGTTTTCTGGGCTTCATTGCGAAGTTCCATATATTCTAAATAACCAATATAGTATGCTAAATAAATACCTGGATTTTCCACCATGGTCTCAAATATTTCATCGCCCAACTCGGCTTCGTAGCCAATATTTTTGACAAAATCAATGGTATCTTCTCTTGTCCAGCCTTCGTAATTTATACCGATATCGCAAAGACAATAAATATCATAAGTCAGGCAGTTTGAGGAAACATTAAAATTAACTACACTTTTTGGCTGACCAGATAAACTGTAGGAATATAGCTCAGCATATAATCCCCAACCTTCTATATATCCGTCATAACGCAATAAATGGCGGATATTTGCCGGCAACTTGTTTTGAAAATATGTTGTCTGGTACATATGTCCGGGAAAAGCTTCATGGGCTAATACAGGATATAAGTCCAGATCTGCATAGGTTTCATAGCGGTTAATGTATATATTATTTCTCGAAGTATTATCAATATGGGGAACATAATAATACGCAGGATTATCATATTTTTCAATACTTTTTGGCACATCATTGACAGTGTATTCAGTATTATATCCACCAGGAAAATCATCCTTGATTTTATCAATAAGATATTCAATGACTCCATCACAGTCTTTGGTGTTTATCGGATAATTACATGATTTATCAAAAATATCTGGGTCCATTGAAGCAATTGTAAGAACTGATGCCAGGTCAGATGTATAATTTTCTTCAAGTAAATCCTTAATTTCATCAACTGATTTATCTGAGCAGGTGTACGAGCGGACAAGGTATTCGTAGGCTTCTTTTCCATTATCAAAATTGGAGAGACCGCCTTCGCAAACAGCCTTTCCTTTAAGCAATGTTAATTTATCAATCAGGTTTTTGTATGTCGGAATAATAATTTCTTTTACAATTTGATTGTTTTGTTCAGAATACTCTTGTTTTTGGGCATCTGAAATATCTGATAGAGCATTTATTCTGTCATTAAAAGTTGTAATTAAAAAGTGATTGTCAGCATCACTGATAAATTCTTCACATTGGTCAATTACCTTGTCTATCTGATAATCAGGCATACCCATTCCTTTTTCAGTTTTTTTCTCCTGATATGAAATAAGGTCATTAAAAAAAGTAGGAAATTGTTTTATTAGCTCAAGATAATCAATGACATCCTTTTCTCTGTTTATCTCAAATTGTCCAAAAAAGGAAGGGTAGCCTGTTTGAACCCCGGACATTGGTGAAAAATAATTGCTAAACCAGTAAAAATCCTTTCCATTCTTTGTATCTTCAAATTCTGTTTTGAGAATGTCGTAAGTAAGCTGCTGCTCATCAGTAAGGGAGGCATAATTAAACCCACTTAATTCGTTCAGATAACCGTCTTTTTTCTGTAAATCTTCTTCGTAGGCTTCCAGGGATGGATCACCCAGAATATTAGGGGCATCATCCAAACCATATTTTTCAGGAAAAGAAAGAAATGAGTGAACTGAAAGAGAGCTTTCTGAAAGTATGTCTACAAACAGGGTTTCAGTGTATTTATCAAAAGCTTTCTGTTCCTTTATATCCTGCTCTGTAAAAGTCCGGTTGGAACTTATGGCAGGCTTTTGTGGTTTTTTTGTTTCCTTTTTACTAAATGGACTCTGACAGGCTGTAAACAACAATGTCGTTATCAGAATCAACGAAATAATTGATTTGTAATGTTTTTTCATAAAATCCTCATTTCTGAGCGTCTTTATGCGAAGAGGCGAAGAGAAATCTGCGAAGGCAGTTTCTCTTCTGCCACTAAGGCTATTTGCCTTCGCTCAGAAGCAAATAGCTGTGTGAAAAATCAGCACTTCAGTGTGATTTTTCACACTATCCTCCATATCTGCAGGTGATTAAAAATAACTGCAACTGTTCAGAGCAACCTCAAAAACTGACGTTTCCTCGGTGTGGCGTATCCGCCAAATATATTTTTACAGTTACAAATAACTATAGCTCATTTTAAAATATATACAGTATAAAGGCAAGTATACATTATTTATAAAAATGTTGCTGTTCAGAGCCAAATATTTTTTACGGTTAAAAAAAATAAATGTTGACAAATGAGATATATGCATATACAATTTATATCACAAATTAAAACGTTGTGCAAGTAAAAAATAAAGGAGGAAAAAATGAGGGGACAATGTTGCAGAGGGATAATAAAAATATTGGTATTTATGATTGTTCTTATATCAGTTATAGGCGCTGAGCATAGAACGTATGGGTATATGGATACCAGTTTATTGGAAGAAAAATTAGATTTTGATAAGGATGGAAATCTGGTGATGATGACCCATGACAAAAAAGCTACCAGTGCAGTTTTATATAAGACAGTTGGCTGGGTAATTAAAAGATATGATATGCCTATGAATGCAGCCGGGCAGCAGTATGCAATTATTCCAATGAGTGACAGGGTGGAATACAGGGATGATCCCGCGGATGACAGGTATGTGTATTGTATTTATTATGGTGAGAAGGCTACAATTTCAGAGGCAATAGAACAGGTTTCTGCCAGGTGGAAAGCTCAGCTGTTTGGATATGGGGATTTTGTATATATTGATGAAATAATGACTGTTGTCGACCATGGAGTTGTAAAGGGCGGCATTGACCCATCAGGAAATGGCTGGGGAGAAGTTTATTATTCCTATGATGGGATTTCAAATGCAAGAAACTGGGTTGCTAAAGAGAATTTGAAAACGCATTTTGATAAAAAGATATATTTTCCAAGTCAGGTAAAGCCAAAGTATTTCAGGTATGAAATTACAGATGGAGAAGAAGTGAAATTAAGCCATACTCCTTCGGGAAAATTAGATATAGGTGAGGGAACGAAATATGTCTCTACTTATAATCTTCAGGAGGCTGTTCCCACAGGAACATCAACATATGTTAATGGTGTGGCAGATGATATTGGATATAAAATTTCATTTAGGAAGAAAAATATTACATTTTATATACCGATTAAATTTGTTGTTACATATAAGCTTGTCTGGAATAATTATTCAGGACAGCAGATGTCTGAACAGAAGGATGTTGTTCAGTGGTATTATGTGACAAAAAAATGTTCATATTATAACATAGAAAAAATAAAGGTAAATTATCTCGATGAAGTTCAGGTGAAAAATAATGTATTTAAGAAAGGCGGCTATGGGTTTGCAGTTGATAATGCAAGACCTGTTATTTATGAAACAAGATATGACACATATCAGGAGCATGTTTCGTTTCCTACATATGATGATGAATATCACATTGACGGAGGGGTGATAAGTAAATTAGATGTTAACGGGGTAAAACCGGATATACCTGATATAGACAGGCAAAGTATTGCAAATTCAAAAATTCAATATATAAAGGTACGAAATGATTATCTTAAAATAAATAATGTTATTTGTCTTAATGGAGGGTGGAAAAATGTTAATGGGTATACTCCGTACACAGGCAAGCTATGGACGGAAAAGAATATTTACTCGGCTGGTCATTCTATACCACATCAGGTTTGCAATGGGAAGAATTATGTCACATTGGGTAAGTTAATATACAAGGGATATTATGATGGGGCGACGGGGTCTTACGATATATATGGTATACAGAGTATTAATGTTCATACACCGGTGTATGTTGAAGGTCGGGTTGAGGAAACAAAGGAAAACAGGTTTAAAATTTATGCAGTGACTACAGGGAATCATTTGGATTACACAGGTTATGGAAATAGAGATTATAAAAAACATATTGATAAAATACAGATAAGATTTGAGGTTCCGGTTGTAAGAATAAGGGGCACGCAAAAAGAAGAGATTACTGTTGGGGAATGGATAGATTATTATACAGATTCAGAATATATGTTAAATGGAAATAATGAGGAAAAAAATGTTACTTTTGATATTAGGGCCATAGCGTCCAATTACAGGGCAGTAACAGATTGGGAACAGTATACGGAGGAAAAAGTTAATATGAGCCCGGAAAATTATGTTGCAATTGACAGAATTAATGTGGAAATTGAGGGAACCATAGAAGAAAATGAAACAGAGACAGAAAGTAAATATAATGTTGTGGGAACGCATTAAATGTTGCAAAATTTACTAAATAAAGGTATGATAAAAAATAATGCCATTTTGAAGGAGATAAGAAAATGTGTAAAGGAAAACCATATTATTTAACAACAGCGATTGCATATACTTCAGGAAAGCCACATATCGGAAATACTTATGAGGTGGTTTTGGCAGATAGTATTGCGAGATTTAAAAGAGAACAGGGATACGATGTTCATTTTCAGACAGGAACAGATGAACATGGTCAGAAAATTGAGATTAAAGCTGCCGAAGCAGGAATTACACCTAAAGAATATGTAGACAATGTTGCTACAGAGATAAAGAGAATCTGGGATTTGATGAATACTTCATATGATCGCTTCATCAGAACAACAGATGAGGATCATGAAGAACAGGTTAAAAAAATATTCAAAAAATTATTTGACAAGGGCGATATATATAAGAGTGAGTACGAAGGTTTGTATTGTACACCTTGTGAATCATTTTGGACAGAATCACAGTTGGTAGATGGGAAATGCCCTGATTGCGGTCGTGAAGTAAAGCCGGCAAAAGAAGAGGCATATTTCTTTAAGATGAGTAAATATGCGGACAGGCTTATTGAACATATAAATAATAATCCTGATTTCATTCAGCCGGTATCAAGAAAAAATGAGATGATGAACAACTTTTTACTTCCTGGACTTCAGGATTTATGTGTGTCAAGAACTTCTTTTAAATGGGGAATACCAGTGCCATTTGATGAAAAGCACGTTACTTATGTGTGGTTAGATGCATTGACAAACTATATAACAGGTATTGGATATGATGCAGATGGAAACCACAGTGAGATGTTTAATAAGTACTGGCCGGCAGACCTACACCTCATAGGTAAGGATATTATTCGATTCCATACAATTTATTGGCCAATATTCCTTATGGCACTTGATATACCGCTTCCGAAACAGGTATTTGGTCATCCATGGCTTCTCATGAATAATGATAAGATGAGTAAGTCAAAGGGCAATGTCATATATGCAGATGATGTGGCAAGTGTATTTGGTGTGGATGCTGCAAGATATTTTGTGCTGCACGAAATGCCTTTTGATAATGATGGAAATGTAACGTGGGAGCTTGTTACAGAGAGAGTTAACGCAGATTTAGCAAATACTCTTGGAAATCTGGTTAACAGAACTATTTCAATGTCAAATAAATATTTTGGCGGAGTTGTAACAAACAAAAATGTCAACGGAGAAGAATGTGACGAAGACCTTATGAAAGTAACTCTCGAAACACCTAAAAAGGTTATTGAGAAAATGGATAAATTAAGGGTTGCAGACGCCATCACAGAAATATTCAATCTTTTCAAGAGATGTAATAAATATATTGATGAAACAATGCCTTGGGCTTTAGCAAAGGATGAAAGCAAGTCGGACAGATTATCCACGGTATTGTACAATCTTATAGAGAGTATAACAGTAGGAGCAAGCCTTTTAGAATCATTTATGCCAGAGACATCATCAAAGATATTGTCACAGATTAATGCCACAAAGAGAGAATTAGATGATATGAACGAATACGGTAAATATGTATCAGGTACAAAGGTTACGGATAAACCTGAGATATTATTTGCAAGACGTGATTTGGAAGAAATACTTAAACAGGTAGAGGAAATTGAAGCTGCACAGTCTGGTCCACAGTATCCAGAGGTTGAAGAAAAACCGGAAATTGAAATTGATGATTTTGACAAGGTTCAGTTGAGAGTTGGGGAAGTTCTTTCATGTGAAAAGGTTAAGAAGTCAAAGAAGCTTCTTGTGTTTAAGGTGAGAATAGGAAATGAAATAAGACAGATTGTATCAGGAATTTCAATGTACTATGAACCAGAATATCTTGTTGGTAAAAAGGTTGCAGTTGTAACAAATCTTAAACCGGCTAAGTTGTGTGGACTTGTTTCTGAGGGTATGATTTTATCAGCAGCAGATGATAAAGGAAATCTTTCCATAATGACAGTTGAAAGAGACATTATAAGCGGATCGGAGATTTGCTAATATGATATTTGATACTCATGCGCATTATGATGATGAGGCGTTTAATGAAGACAGAGAAGAGTTAATTCTGTCATTGAAGGAAAATGGGATAGGGTGCATCGTGGATATAGGTGCATCCGTATCCTCTACAAAAGCTGCTTATGCGTTGGCACAAAAGTATGATTTTGTATATTCAGCAGTGGGAATACATCCTTGTGATACCTATGATTTGATTGAGGATGATATTTTATCGTTAGTTGAATATGCAAAAGATGAAAAAGTCGTTGCAATTGGAGAGATAGGTCTGGATTATCATTATCCGGATACAAATAAAGAGCTTCAGAAAAAGTGGTTTGTGAGACAGCTTGATTTGGCAGTGGAGACAGGTTTGCCAGTGGTTATTCACAGTAGAGATGCAGCGGCAGACACAATGGAAATATTGAAAAAATACGAGGGCAGAATATCAGGTGGTGTAATTCATT
Source organism: Lachnospiraceae bacterium (assembly GCA_050309585.1). Classification (GTDB taxonomy): domain Bacteria; phylum Bacillota; class Clostridia; order Lachnospirales; family Lachnospiraceae; genus Bovifimicola. The sequence continues at coordinate 61,259 of JBNRML010000073.1, read as the reverse complement.
GCTATTCATATCATAAAGAGATGGCAGAAGAATATGTAAAAATGGGTTACTACATTGGAATTGGCGGCACTTTGACTTTTAAGAATGCGAAGAAGATTAAGGAAGTGGCAAAATCCATACCTATAGATAAGCTGGTATTGGAAACGGATTGTCCATATTTATCGCCAGAGCCTAATCGCGGGAAGAGAAACGATTCTTCAAATCTTAAATATGTTGTAAAAGAGCTTGCGCTTATTAAAGAAATGACAGAGAAAGAAATACAAGATATAACTTTTGAAAATGGAAAGAAACTGTATAAATTAGATAATCTGTAACAGGAATAAAAGACAGGGAAAAGGAAGGAAAAAAGGATGGCATCGCTGGGAATTCCAAAAAATACCATTGAGGTTTTGCAAAAATATAATTTTACATTTCAAAAAAAGTTTGGCCAGAATTTTTTGATTGATACGAGAGTATTAGAGCGTATTATATCAGAAGCTAAAATAGGTCAGGATGATATGGTGTTGGAAATAGGCCCGGGAATTGGTACTATGACTCAATACCTGTGTGAAAGCGCCAGAGAAGTCATTGCTGTTGAAATTGACCAGAACCTTATTCCTATTTTGGAAGATACATTAAAGGAATATGATAACGTTACTGTAATTAATGAAGATATTTTAAAATTAGATATTAACAAAATAGTAGAAGAAAAAAACGGCAACAGACCAATAAAGGTAGTTGCGAATTTACCGTATTATATTACAACGCCGATTATTATGGGGTTGTTTGAAAATAAGGTAAATGTGGACAGTATTACCATTATGGTTCAGAAAGAAGTTGCTGACCGTATGCAATCAGGACCCGGGTCGAAGGATTATGGGGCATTATCATTGGCAGTACAGTATTATTCAAAACCAGAGATTGTTGCAAATGTACCTCCAAACTGTTTTATGCCAAGACCTAATGTCAGTTCTGCGGTTATCAGGTTAAAAAAACATGAGCAGCCATTTGTGGAAGTAAAAGATGAAAAACTTATGTTTAAGATAATAAGAGCATCCTTTAATCAAAGGAGAAAGACACTGACTAATGGAATAAAAAATTCGCCGGAACTGAGTTTTTCAAAGGAGCAGGTTGCGGAGGCATTGGGTGCAATGGGACTTAATGAAAATATAAGAGGTGAAGCATTAACACTAAGCCAGTTTGCTAAAATATCCGATATATTAAGTGAAATGTAAAAATATAGTAATTTTTTTAGCAAAGCATGCATATATTTCTATGTAATAAGTAAAAAAATAGAAAGGATATGCGTGAAAATGGGGGATTATATAAGGCTTATTTCATATATTTACACATATGACAGGGGTGTTAAAGCCAAAAATGCGGGATTTGCAAAGATTGAATCCAGAAACAACATATGTAAGGTCAGTATTTCACTTAGAATAGCCGATGAGCTTATGAATGAAGTGGAAGATAATTATCTGGAGGTGTATTTTTTTGTCAGGAGAGAAGGTAAGCCTCAGAAGATACATATTGGTAGAATAAAAATTAATAATGGCTGCAGTGTTTTTAAGGCAAGACTTGTGTCAGATAATATCGGGGGAAGCGGAGTTCCGATAGAGTCTGTGGCAGGAATATTTGTGTGTTCCAAGTCATTTGTTCAAAGTAGTAATTATATGCATATTGTATATGCATCTGAATGGGATGATAACCCGATTGTGACAACAGAATTTGTTGACGAAAAAAATGAGTTGAAAAAAATTTTTGAATTAGATTATAATGTTGAGAAAGAAGAACTTCAAATTGCAGAAATAGAGAGGGTGCAGGATGTTGAACCGCAGGATGTTGAACCACAGAATGTTGCAACTGAAGTGATTGAAATAGATGAACCTGAAAGGGTTGAAATTGCAGAAGAGATGGAACCACCAAAATGTAGTCCGGGACCGGCAGATTATTTTAGAATGCTGTGCGGATGTTATCCGACTGTGAAGGTGGATGAAATAGAAGGAGAATGTTTAAGAATTACACCTCATGACATAAATTATTTACCTAAAAGATATTGGCATTTGAGCAACAATAGTTTTTTATTACATGGCTTTTACAATTACAAATACCTGTTGTTTTGCGAAAAAAAAGTAAATAATGAAAATAGATATATGGTGGGAGTGCCGGGAATATTTCACCAAAAAGAACAGAAGGTTGCCAGAATGTTTGGGTTTACAGAGTTTGAGGGTGATATGTCAAAAAATTTTGGGTATTGGTGTATGTATTTATAAGGAAGTGGAATTTATCAGAAATAAGGAAAGGAAGCCTGATTTTCTTTTGCTACATTAGAAGGCTAAGGATAAAAATATGAAATTTGTATCGATGGAAAATTTAAAAAAGGGCATGAGACTGGCGAGACCGGTTTACAACAAGGATGGTGTAATGCTCTATGATGTGAATACAAAATTAAATAAGCAAGGTGTAAACAGCATAAAAAACTTTGGACTTTTAGGCATTTATATTCTTGAACCAACTGAGCCAATGCAGGAAATATCCAAAGAAGACAGGGAGTTCGAAAGGTTTCAGACTGTGGCTCAGTTTACTCTAAAAAAAGAGTTGGATAATATGGTGCAAAATAAAGCCGGTTACGAAATTCAGCAGCTTTCAGATTCTATAATAAGACAGTTCGGTGGTTTGGGACATAAGATAAATTTTCTGAAAACCTTGAGAAGTCCAGAGGATTATGTGTATAAACATTCATTGAGTGTAGCTATTTTGTGTGCCGTAATGACTGCACAGCTAAATATGTCCTATATGGAGCAGATGAATATTGTCACTGCAGCTTTATTGCATGAAATTGGTAGAATTATGATACCATCACAAATATTAAAGAAGAGTGGAAATCTCACAAAGGAAGAACAACATGTGATTAATAAGTGTGAGATGGAAGGATATGAAATTGTACAAAAGAATTTTGATATTCCATCTTTGACCAGAATAATGATTTCGCAAAATTTTAAGGAACTCAAGGGTACAAGTAATGCAGAAACCAAGCTTCTTGAAGGTACAAAACTGATTCGTGTGGCTGACATTTTTGATAGTATGACCAGTATGAATGTTAGTGGAGAACCTTCTTCAGATGTGACCGCAGTCAGGTATTTACTTAGCAATAAGAATAGTTTTGATGAAAAAGCAGTAGGTGCTTTGTTAAAGAGTATAAATATACTGGTTCCCGGTGTTTGTGTTGAGTTATCAAACAAGGAAAAAGGGCTGGTAATAAGAGAAAATGAAGACAACATTCTGAGACCGGTGGTATTAGGATTTTCTAATAATGAAATATATGACTTGAGTAATGACTTAACCTTTATGAGAGTCAGGCTGTTCGATATATTAAAAACAATGGATAACAGACTTCCGATAGATAAAGATATTCTTATTGAAAAGTATAGGAATAGTTATAATTTATAAGAGCATATTGCATATGGTCTTTAAATTCGCCGCAAATACAAATGGATTTTTTGCATATGCCTTCATACTCAAATCCTATTTTTTCAAGAAGTTTTTTTGAAGGTTCGTTTTCAGGCAAAACATAGGCGGTGATTCTGTGAATGTTTGTCTCTGAAAAAACAGCATGAATGGCATTTGTGATTGCTTCGGCGGCATAGCCTTTTCCACATTCGGTTTTATCAAATTTGTAACCTATGCTTACACATAAAAAAGGATAGTTCAAAAAGTTACTAAATGAGATGGTTCCAATAATTCTTTCGGGATCATCTTTTTTATAGACATAGAAGCGTATGTATTTGCATTTTAAAAATGCTTTGAATTCTGACTTTAAAATGTTGCGCTGATATTTTTCTGTATAGTATGCAGGCACTTTCGCAGACTCGAAGGGTTCAAAAAAATCTTTATTTCTTTCCAGAAAGTTTAAGACCTGAGAAGCAGCACTTTCATTTACCACTTTTAAGAGTAATCGATGTGTGTTGTAAGAAAATTGCATTTGTGAACCTCCGGGAAGATGTTATTTTAGTAATAAAGACCTACTACGTAATCATATATCAAAATAACATTGTTTGTAAAGACTTTGTGTTAATAATCAGGAGAAGTTAAAATATGGAAAAAGACATAAATGAAAAATACATGAGAGAGGCAATTAAGCAGGCGAAAAAAGCCGGAAAAATAGACGAAGTACCTATTGGATGTGTAATTGTATATGAGGATAAGATTATTGCCAGAGGTTACAACAGAAGAAATATTGATAAAAACACGTTATCTCATGCTGAATTAAATGCAATAAAAAAAGCCAGCAAAAAGCTTGGTGACTGGAGATTGGAGGATTGTGAAATGTACGTTACGCTTGAACCATGCCAGATGTGTGCAGGCGCAATTGTTCAGTCAAGAATAAAAAAAGTTCATATTGGATGTATGAATCCCAAAGCAGGATGTGCAGGCTCTGTTTTAAATCTGTTGCAAATCCAGAAATTCAATCATCAAGTTGAAATAAATTCAGGTATCTTAGAAGAAGAATGTAGTAAACTTTTAACAAACTTCTTTAAAAAGTTGAGACAAAGTAAAAAAGCGTCTTGCTAAAAAAGTGATATATGATATAATTTGAATGATTGTGTACAAAAATAGGATTGTAGTTTATCCTATGATACTTGAACTTTTGGAGGGAATAAATGGAAACAGAATTAAAGGGCTTTATTGATATTCACTGCCATATTATTCCTCATGTGGACGATGGTGCACAGGATTCTCTTATGACACTTGATATGATAAAGATTGCATACGAATGTGGATTTAGAGGAATGATTGCCACACCCCATTATGAGGTTGGAAAGTATGATGAAAATCAGCAGGAAATTTCAGATAATTACGAAAAGATAAAAAAACTGACGGAAGAAAAATTTCCGGATTTCAAACTTTATCTGGGTCATGAAGTGTTTTATAGCTATGGTGTGGTTGAAGCTTTGGAGGAAAAGAAAATTAATACATTGGCAGATTCAAGATATGTATTAATTGAGTTTTCACCAAATGATACATACAAACATATTAAGAGAAGTTTGTATGAAGTTATTAATAACGGATATATACCAGTGCTTGCTCATACCGAGAGATATGAGGAAGTTATGGCGGACCTGGATAACGTAGAGACATTAGTAGATGCCGGTGTATATATACAGATTAATTCCAGAACTATTGCGGGTGATTATGGACGTGGCATAAGGAGAAAAGTATTAAAGCTTATAAAGAATGATTTAGTACATTTTATAGCTACCGACACACACAGTAATGGAAGAAGGTCGCCGGATATTAGGGCGTGTATGAAGTACCTGTTGAAGAAGACCGATGAGGAGACTGTGAAAAGATTGCTTATTACAAATCCTCAGAAACTAATTGCAAATGAATACATTTAGAAGGAGAAACCAGGATAATGGAAAAGGAAAAGAAAATTGATGAGATTGAGATCAATCTCGCAGAGATTTTTGCTTTATTGTTGGACAAACTTCCGGTAATAATTTTGTCTGCTATTTTAGGAACAGTGGTAGCTTTTGCTTTTACAAAGCTTCTTATTACACCTCAATATCAGTCGTTGACACAGATATATGTTACAAACAGCGCTACAGAGGGTGATAAAGCACAGATTAACGAAACTGATGTGCGTACAAGTACCTATTTGACAAAGGACTATATGATACTTATAAAGAGCCGTCCGGTTTTGGAGCAGGTAATTGCTGATATGGAACTCCATATGAAACCAGTTGAACTGGCGCAGAAAATATCTGTAACAACTCCTACAGATACCCGTATTCTTACAATAGCTGTCAAGGATTCGGATCCAATGCTTGCACAGAAGATAGCAGATGCCGTTAGAGAAGCATCTAAGAAACAGATTCAGGATGTTATGGGTGTGGAAAAGGTTAATACGGTTGAAAAAGCGAATCTTCCTGAAAATCCAGTATCCCCAAATACAAAAATGAATGTGTTAGTAGGAGGTATATTAGGTTTATTTCTTTCAGTAATGTTTGTTATAGTCAGATATGTTCTTGATGATACAATTAAGACCCAGGAGGATGTTGAGAAATATCTTGGTGTGAGTGTACTTGGCCTTATTCCAGAGTTAGAGGATTTATCGCAGAATAAAAAGAAAAAGAAGAAAAAGAAGAAAGCAAGTAAGTAAGGAGGCTGCAAATATATGTTAAATATTAATATTGATAAGCTTAAAAAAGTAGATCATAGTACAAGTGAAGCATATAAAAGATTAAGAACAAATCTGCAGTTTTGTGGAAATGATGTTAAGGTTGTAGCACTTACCAGTACTGTGCCAAATGAAGGTAAATCAAGTGTATCATTTAATCTTGCGGCTTCAATTGCTGAAACTGGAAAGAAAGTTATTTTTATTGATGCGGATCTTAGAAAGTCCGTATTAGTTGGTAGATATAAAATTAATAAGGCAGTTAAAGGCTTTACACATTATTTATCGGGTGTTAATCAATTTGATGAGGTTGTTTATTCTACCAATATTGAAAATTTGCATATCGTATTTTCAGGGCCTGTCCCGCCAAATCCTGCTGAATTACTGGGAAACAAATATTTTAAGACGTTGATAAAACAGCTCAGACAGACATATGATTATATCATCATTGACACACCACCGATTGGCAGTGTTATTGATGCTGCGATTATTGCAGAAGAATGTGATGGAATTGTTCTGGTGGTTGCATCTGGTGAAATCAGTTATAAATTTGTAAAGAAGACAAAAGAGCAGCTCGATAAAGCAAATTGTAGAATTTTGGGAGCAGTGTTAAATAAAGTACCTATGGGTAAGGGCGGATATTATGGACATTACGGCAAATATGGCAAGTATGGAAAGTATGGTTCATATGGAAACTATGGAAACTATGGAGACTATGGGCATAATAAGAAAAATTAATTTAATATTGGAATAGAGTATTAATTCATGAGAAACTGTTTCTGGCAGTTTCTCATAAATTGTATATGGAGATTGTAAAATACGAATTACTCAGAAAAGAGGATTAAGATGAATGGTAAAATAGGCGTAGGATTAGGTGTATTTTTTTTGTTTGTTATAGGAATCGTATGCATATACGAAGTCATTTTGATTGATGGTAAAGGACCTGAGATAAGGTTTATGAATGGAGAGAATCTCACATATGTAGAAGGAAAGGACGGAGACCAGTCGTTGCTTGTAGGCGTTACTGCATATGATAAAAAAGATGGAGATGTTACAAACACATTAGTTATAAAAAATAAAGTTGTGCTCAGTAGTGGAACTAAGATGGTGGTAGAATATGCTGCCATGGATAAGAGCAAAAACATTACATGCGTTAAAAGAAAAGTGGATTATATAAAATCTGAAGACACAGGAAACAACGAAAATAAAGAAGATAATGTAAATAATGAGGTTAATCCGGATGAAAATCCTGATAATAATGCAGGAGAAAATCAAGAAAACAATAATTATGAGTCAGACTCACTTGAAGAACAAATTGCAAAGGCTGACGAAACTGGAATTCCTTTCATTAGATTGAATGCAACAGAAGCAACAATTTCTCTTGGGCAGGATTTTAACTATATGACATATGTTGAAATGACATATGACCATGAGGAAGATGTTTCAAGAAGAATCAGAATTCAGGGGGCAGATGATTTAAGCCAGGCAGGGGACTATAAGGTTTACTATTCAGTTTCAGATACCGAGGGGAATATATCTGAACCGGTTGAGTTTACAATACATGTAAAAGAAGGGGAGGCTGAATAATATGAAGACTAGTGCAAAGAAGGATATATTTAAACTTGTACGTTTTGGAATAGCTGCTGTGCAGGGAATAATAAGTTTGATTTTTCTGTATTTTTTGTCAGAGCTAAATATGCTTCCGATGAAACACTTTCTGATTATTGCAGGAGTTCTTATAGGACTATGCATAGTTAATGTGATTTGCCAGATAAAGAAAGTTCCCGGAATAATTATGATGGTAATAGGAATAATTATTTCCATTATACTTGGTATTGTCTGTGTAGATATTGTAAAAACCACAAATGTATTAAAGAAAATATCTGGTGCAAAGCACCAGATAGACAGTATGTCGGTTTATGTTCTTAAGGATGACCCGGCAACAACAATTGGTGATACTTCAGGATATGTATACGGTATTTTGGCAGACAAGGGAAGGGATGCTACAGACAAGGTATTAGATAAAATTGATGGAATGGTCGAGGGAGAAACTCAGACGAAGGAATTTGATGATTTCTTTACTATGATAGACGAGTTATATGCTGGAACAATAAAGGCGGTTGTGTTAAATGAGGCATATATTGATATTATTGTCGAGGCTGAGGGATATGAGGACCTGAGAGAAAGGGTGAAGGCTCTTTACATGACTGAAGTTAAAACTGAGGTTGAATGGTATGAGGAAGATGGAAAGACAAACCTCAATGAAGACGTGTTTACCTTGTATATAAGTGGTATTGATACTTATGGAAGTGTTGCGAAGACAAGTCGAAGTGATGTGAATATTATTGCTGTTGTCAATACGAAGACTAAACAGATTTTACTTGTTTCAACCCCTAGAGATTATTATGTTCCACTGTCAATATCAAATGGAGCTAAGGATAAACTCACACATGCAGGTATATATGGTATAAATTGTTCCAAAGATACTTTGGGAATGATTTATGATTTGGATTTGCAGTATTATTTCAGATTGAATTTTGATGGATTTATAAGGATTATTGATGAGCTGGGCGGCGTGACGGTAAATTCCAAATATGAGTTTACAACAAAGAATAATACGACTCATATTAATGTAGGTGCCAACAGACTCAATGGTGAGCAGGCGCTGGGATTTGCCAGAGAAAGATATGCCCTTGCGGAGGGGGACAGACAGCGAGGAAGAAACCAGATGGAAGTAATCAGGGCTGTCATTAATGAAATGTCAAGTTCCAAGCTCTTGTATAATTATGCAGATGTTATGGATGCGTTATCAGACTGCTTCCAGACAAGCATGCCACAGTCAATGATAAATGATTTGGTAAAAATGCAGATAAATGATATGGCTAAGTGGAACGTTGTATCTATTAGCGTGGATGGAAAGGGAACAAGAGCAACCACTTATTCAATGCCAAGATCAAATCTTTATGTAATGGAGCCAGATCAGAGCACAATAGACAGAGCAAAAGAAATGATACAAAAAGTAATAAATGGAGAGACAATAAGGCAGTAAATATGTTATAATTAAATGTGAATGCAGGGCTCTTGTCCCCGGCATTATAGCATTAATTTACAGAAGGAGAAAAAAATGTACAGAAAAAGGACATCCGGATGGTTAAAACACATAGATTTTCTACTCTTCGATATGATATGTCTGGAAATTTCATTTGTGTTGGCGTACATTATTCGACATGGATGGGTTTTTGGAAATGATGAGTTTAAAAGCCTGTATATTCATGTGGCATTTTTTCTTGTATTAGATGATATTTTAGTAACCACATTTTCCAATGGTTATGACCATATTGTGTCACGTGGAATGTATAAAGAGTTGATAGAAACCTTTAAGCATATTTCACTGGTTACAGCTTTTTTAATACTTTATTTATATATGACAAAAAATTCGGACACATATTCAAGAGCGGTATTTTTGCTAACCTGGGCTATAGGTGGTATAACAACATATGTTATAAGGAGCCTATGGAAGATGTTTTTAAAAGAGTCCTTTTCAAATGATTACACAAAGGACAGAGGTATGGTCATCATTACAGGCAGAGATGAAGTGGAAGAGCTTGTTGAACATTTTTCCAGAAATATTAATATCAGATACAGAATATTGGGAATTTGCCTTATAGATGATTGCAGCGAAGAAGAAATACAGGGAGTGCCTGTTGTTGCAAAGGGAGAAGAGATAACAGAATATCTTTGCAGAAACTGGGTAGATGAGGTGTTTTTAAGCAACTCAGGTGATGTTTCAGATGTGAGCAGAGAGCTCGCTGAGGCATGTCTTTTGATGGGAATAACAGTTCATCATAATGTTGCAAAGACCATTAAGCAGCCGGGCAGAGTTCAGATTGTTGAAAAGATAGGTGATTATACAGTTATTTCTAGTGCAATTAACACCATGTCATTACAGGAGGTTATTGCGAAGAGAGCAATTGACATCGTCGGAAGTATTGTGGGATTGATATTTACCGCAATATTGTTTGTGTTTGTGGCACCAGCGATATATATTAAATCTCCGGGTCCTATATTTTTTAAGCAGTGGAGAGTTGGTAAAAATGGAAAGAAATTCCAAATATACAAATTTAGAAGCATGTACCTTGATGCAGAGGAGCGTAAAGCTGAGCTGATGGCACAGAACAAGGTTAAAGACGGAATGATGTTTAAGATGGACAATGATCCGAGAATAATAGGTGGTGAAAATGGTAAAGGAATTGGTAATTTTATCAGAAATACATCCATTGACGAATTTCCGCAGTTCCTTAACGTGTTGAAGGGGGATATGAGTCTCGTTGGAACGAGACCGCCAACATTGGATGAGTGGAAAAAATATGATTTACACCACAGAGCTAGAATGTCAATTAAACCTGGTCTTACCGGAATGTGGCAGGTAAGTGGACGAAGTAACATTACTGACTTTGAAGAGGTGGTAAAACTGGACACTGAATATATTATGAACTGGAGCATTGGCAAGGATATAAAAATATTATTGATGACAGTTGTTGCGGTTTTGAAGAAAGAGGGCTCGTCATAAAAGACGGGCCTGAACAGATACTACAAAATAATTATTATGATGGGAGAGATGCGTATGAGAAAACGAGTTGTTAAAAAGACCATAGCTTTTGCAATGTCAGCATTGATGATTACATCAATGTTTAGTGGTTTTGTGACTGCTACTGACAGTAGGGTTGACTGTGAAGCTGCGGAGGTTATTCAGGATGACCAGGCAGTGTTTGAGGATGATTCAAAGAGTGATAATTATAGATGCGGATTTATTGATAATGGATTTAGAGCACCTAGTCTTTTATATGACGAAGATGGGAATGACATTTCAGATGAGAATTCCCTGTATGTCAATAAAGGCCAGGTGCTTTCTGCAACTATACCGTCAAGTTATGACGCCAGAAATTATGGTTTAGTTACCGCCGTGCGCAATCAGGGAAGCTGGGGAACGTGCTGGTCTTTTGCGGCGGTTGCATCAATGGAGTCCTATGCATTGAAGCATGGACTTGCAGCTAATGCATCAACACTTGATCTGGCTGAGTATAATTTGGCGTATATGGCTGCGGATGATACAAGTTATATAGATCCGATGGGGGGAACGACAGGGGATTATCACAAGGAGAATGTATATTTGGGATTGAATAATGGTGGACATGACTCCAAGGCATTTAGGATTTTAAGCAAGTGGGGAGGTATTGTGGATGAATCGGATGCTCCTTATCCAAGTTCCAAATTATTCACTCCAAGTTTCACACATGACTTTTCGAAGCTGAAATATGTGCTGACGGGAATGAAGTTTATTAGTATGAAAGACAGGGTTCTGGTTAAGAAGGCTGTTATGGATAATGGTGCTGTTGCTACAGCATATTATCACGATTCAGCCTATCTTATAAATAACAAGTATTATTATTATGATGGTGGGAATTCAACAAATCATGCAGTTACCATTGTAGGATGGGACGATACAGTGAAAAAGGAAAATTTCACGACAACAGATTCTCAGGGAGTGACACATACCCCGGCGTATGATGGTGCCTGGCTTATAAAAAACAGTTGGGGAACTGAGTCTTTTGACAATGGGTATATGTGGTTGTCTTACTATGATACATCCAATATGGATATAAACGCTGCAGTATATGAAGTGGATAAGTCGGGTGTAAATGACAATATTTATCAATGGGATGGAAACACTTCACTGACAGAGGTTTTAAAATATAAAGACGGCAGTTATTTTATTAGCAGTAAAAAATACGCATCCGTGTTTACTGTACCAGCGGGGAAAGGCACTCAGAAGCTTGACTCAGTTTCGTTTGCTGTTTTAGATACGAACCGCAGTTATTCTATTATGGTTTACAAGAATCCACAGCTGAACACAGAGCAGGAGGACGGAAGTTTTGTGGGCACGGATAATTTGACCAGTGGAAAAGCACTTCTCAAAAGCCCAGTTACGGGAACAACCTCATATGTGGGATATTACACCGTTAAGCTTAATCAGGAAATAACATTGAATGAAAATGACACCTTTGCAATTGTGATTACGTTTGATAAAGATACCGCATTGTCATATTCATTTTCAAAAAGTGATGTATCGAAACTGAATGACCACAATGAAAGCTTAAATAATCAGAGTTTTTATTCCAAGGATGGAACAACGCTTACAGATATGTACGAGGACCCGAATACAAGCATATATGATATGAATATCTGTATAAAGGCGTTTACTACAAATTATTTGCCAGGAAAGCCTGTTATCACCGGTATGACTAGAAATCAGGATTCAGAAATCATTCTGAAATGGAAAGCCAATAGTGGATATACATATGAGATATATAAAAATTATAGCTTTTATGCTGACAATGTACCTATAGGAACTACCACAGGAAACAAGTTTGCTGACAAGAACATTACTGAAAACGCCTGGTATTATTATCGAATAAGAGGATACAAGATTGTCAATGGAGTGAAAAAATATACAGAATTGTCAGATGAGGTCAGCCCGGCTAAAGCAAGTCTTCATATTTCCAAAGGTGGTGTGCAATCAACATCGTTGAGAATTACGGTTGGAGAAAAATTTGCATTATCCGTAACACCGGGTGGTCGTTTTGATGAAACTGAATACAAATTCCTTATGAAGAATGAGACAACAGGTCAGGAAATTACAGTGAAGGATTTTGGTTCTGATTCAATATTAAATACAACAGTGACCACACCTGGAACAAAAATATTTTATGCCATTTTAAGAGATGATAATGGAAGGGTAGCTATTAGTAATGAAGTCAAAGTGACTGTGGACAGTAATCTGGAAGCAGTGCTGAGAGGAAATGGAAGCAACACCACAGTTAATGTTGAAAAAGGAACAAGTATATCACTAACGATTGGAGTAAGTGGTGGAAGTGGAGGCTACACATATCAGTTTCTTGAGAAAAATGCAACTACAGGCGAACTTAAAATATTAAAAGACTATAGTGCCACACATACGTACAGCATTACAGCTTCAAGTGTGGGAACAAAAATATATGTTGCCCGTGTAAAGGACAGTACAGGCGCCATGGTAAGTACAAATACAATTTCTGTAAAAACGGCTGAGCCATTACAGGCGGTACTCAGAGTAGATGGAAGCAAGGATACTCTTAAAAAGTATGTTGGAAACACAATAAAATTGACAGCGGGCGTGGCAGGAGGTTTTCCAGGATATACATATCAATATTCTGTTAAGGATGTGGCAACAGGAACAGTTACAATATTAAGTAATTTTAGTACACAGACATCTTTGACCACGGTAATTTCACAAAATGCAAACAAGACATATATATTAAAGGTTAAAGACAGTACAGGAAAAGTTGTCAAGGCAAATGAGGTACCGGTTGTAGTTAAGCCTGTATTACAGGCTGTGCTAAGGGTTAATGGTACAAAGGATACAGTAAATTTACAGATTGGCAGCACAGTTACTCTTAAACCTGGGGTGGCAGGAGGATACCCGGGATATACATATCAATACAGTATGAAAAATCTGTCGACAGGAAAAACAGTTGTGCTAAAAGGTTATAGTAGTGACGCAAGCTATGTTGGCACCATGACATCTGAAGGAGCAAAAGAGTTTTATGTGAGTGTCAAGGATAGTAATGGCAAGGTAGTTAAGTCCAATAGTGTGAAGGTTGTGGTAAATGCAGTACTTAGTGCAACGGCAACCGTGAATGGTGCTGGAGGAACATTAAAAACTTACACGGGAACCAATATTACCATTAAAACCACAGCAAAGGGTGGAAGTGGTGTTTATACATATCGCTATATCATGAAAGATACTTCCACAAATAAAAGTGTTGTTCTCAAAGATTTTAGTTCGGCATCAAGTTATACGGCGCCTCTTAACAGCGAAGGCATAAAAGAATTTTATGTAAATGTAAAAGACAGCACGGGAAGCATTGTAACGACTAATAAAATAAAGGTACAGGCCAAAAAGCCGATTACAGCAGTCTTAAGGGCAAATGGAAAGACTGGTTCAATGGCATTGCTCAAGGGTATCAGTGTAAATCTTACTGCAGGGGTTGCAGGAGGATACCCGGGCTATACATATCAGTTTGTAATGAAGTATGTATCAACAGGTCAGAGCGTTATCTTAAAGGATTATTCAACGGTGTCAAGCTATACAGGAAAGCTGAATACCACAGGCGAAAAAATATTTATGCTTAATGTAAAGGATAGTAACGGCAAAGTTAAGAGCTCGGAGCAGGTGGTTGTCAATGTTGTTGAAGCGCCTACAGTGAATCTTAGAATAAATGGAGGACTTGATAATGTCAGTGCCTCTGTTGGAAAAAATATTGTATTTTCTGCTTCTGCAAGAGGTGGAACAGCTCCATATATGTATCAGTATGTAATGAAAAATATGTCAACAGGAAAGTGCGTGGTGCTTAAGGATTATACAAGTTCAAGCACATTTTCTGCTCCTATTAAAAGTACAGGTACAAAATTGTTTTTCGTAAAATTTAAGGACAGTAGTGGAATTGTAGTGGAAAGTAATGCTGTTACAGTTGAGGCAAAATAGGTAAAAAAAATTAATGTTTTTCTGAAAGATTCCGAGAGTACATAAAGTAGAATAGGAGGAAAGGTATGAGAAAATCAATGCTAAAAAAAGTGGTAGCCATAAGTTTGGCGAGCTTTATGGTGACGTCATCTTTTTCGGGAGTGAATTTTGGAGCTGTAATAAATAAAAAAATTGTATGTAAGGCTTCAGAAACACCAGGGGAAAAAGTAGATACGGGGGAAACACAGCATTTTTATGGCTATAAGGACAATGGTTTTAGAGCACCTTTGGTGGGTGGAGAGCTGGAAAGCAACAAAAAGGACAAGCTGCTGTCAGCTTATGTTCCGGAAAAATATGACTCAAGAAATTATGGTTTTGTGACGTCTGTCAAAAATCAGAGAAGTCTTGGAACATGCTGGGCATTTGCGACAGTTGCAGCAATGGAATCCTATGCATTGTCTCACGGGCTTGTAGACTCACCTTCGGACATAGACTTGTCAGAGTACAGCCTTGCTTATCTTGCATATGATGATACAAGTTTTGTTGATCCTTTGGGTGGAACAGATGGAGATTATTCTTCTGTGGATAACATAAGCAATTGCTTAAAGTATGTGGGTGGAAACGATGCCTACGCTTTTAAGGTACTAAGTAAATGGGCTGGTATTGTAAATGAGGAAGAATGTGAATATCCGTTAAGCAGTACAAATCTTCCGGAATACAGGTATGATGCCTCAAAATTATCCTACATATTAACAGGTATGTATGAAATTAGCATGACTGAGCGGGAACTGATAAAAAGAGCGATTATGGAAAATGGAGCTTTGGCGACATATTATTACGATGATGATAAGTACAGAAACGGTAATTATTTTTACAATTATGAGCTTAAATCCTGCAATCACGCTATAACAATAGTGGGATGGGATGACAGTATCAGCAAGGACAATTTTGCGTTGACAGATGAAAATGGAACACATGTCCCTGAGGGTGATGGTGCATGGCTTATAAAAAACAGCTGGGGAACAGGCTGGCACGACCAGGGATATATGTGGATTTCATATTATGACATTGGAAATAATATCGCAAATGGTACTATTTTTGAAGTGGCACCGGCAGGATTTTTTGATTACAATTATCAATATGATGGAAACACATATTTTGGCGAGGGATTAATCTATGCCAGTGGAGAAGTTTTCTTAAGCAGTAAGAAATATGCAAATGTATTTACGGTACCTGAGGGTACAGGAAACCAGAATTTGAATGCGGTATCCTTTGCAACAAGGGACGCAGTGCGAAACTATTCTATTCAAATTTATAAAAATCCGACCCTTGATGTGGAAGATGAAAATGGAAATTTCACGGGAACTGATAATCCCGAAAGTGGAGAACCTCTTTTGGAACAGCCTGTTACCGGTTCTACAACCTACGCGGGATATTATACTGTGACGTTGCCGAATGCAGTTAAGCTTAATGAGGGAGATACATTTGCTGTTGTAATTACTTTTGATAAAAGTACTGCAATTGAGTATTCGTATCATTCTGACAGCTACACTGAATATAATAATGCAAACGCAAACAATGAAAGCTATTATTCTGTTGACGGAACAAATCTTGTGGATTTGTACCAGAAGTATCCGATGTCAAGCAGCAAGATAAATGTGTGCATTAAGGCATTCACAAATGTTGATGACGGAATAAGCGAGGCACCGGAGATAACAGAATTGGTGCAGACAGGACTTAACAGTGTGAGTATTGAGTGGAATAAGCCTTCGGAAGATTTGCAATATGAGCTTTACAGGTGCGAAAGTGTAAATGGGGATTATTCGTTGATTGCACCTACTTACGATAATGTATATGTTGATAATATGGTTGAGCCTGGTAAAAAATATTATTACAAGGTGAGAGGTGTGACGGATGAGTCTGGTATAAAACAGTATACGGATTTTTCGATAATAAAGAGTATCAGTACGGATTTGCCAGGAACGGTTATAACCTCCGTTGCGGAACAAAGTAAATCGGCAGTTGTAAGTTGGGAAGAGGTTCAGGGTGCAGAGTCCTATACACTTTTCTATTCGATGGATGGTGTAAATTATGATGAAATTCATGATATAAAGGACACATCATATGCAGTGGAAATAAAATACAACCAAAAAACATATTTTAAGGTTGCCGTGAATTATTTAATTAATGGAGTGACTGAGAGCTCATCAACGTCGGTTTCAGATAGTATTCTCGTAAAGTCACCAGCTCCTGTAATTACAGTTGACGGAAGTGTATGTGATGAAGTCAGATTTACATGGAATAGCATAGATGATATAGACTTTTATGAGGTTTACAAATATAACAGTGATACACGCTCTTACGATTTAATGAAGAATGTAAACAGAACCGAACAGCTTGTGTACAGTGAGGAATTTAAGGCATCAGATGAGTTAAATGAGTATGTATACTGGGTAAAGCCGTATAGCATTGTTGATGAAAAAAATGTGGAAGGAAATTCGGTGACAGTTAGTGCTTTGGTTAGAAAACCTGAACTTGATAACCTGAAGTATGAAATAACCTCGGAATTACCTGTTGTTAGCTGGGATGCCTATTCAGGTGTTTTGGGAACGTTTGGGTATTATTACATATACATATCAGAAAGTTATGATGGGGAATATGAGTATTTTGGAAAGGTAAAATCAAATAGCTGGACTTTTCCAGAGGCAAAGTATAACGGTGAGAAAGATTATTATGTGAAGGTTACTGCGTTTGCCTCAAAGATAGGCGAAGACACATATTTTGCCAGCAACTACAAAGAGTTGACGGCCTTGCAAAAGGAACCATTAAAAATCAGCAGAACAATAATACCTCTTTCATGTGATTTGAAGGTAAATAACACAAGTGATACATTAAATCTTTCGGTTGGCGGAAGTGTGACTATTGTTCCAACGGCATCCGGTGGTACAAGAAGCTATGAATACCAGTATATAATGAAAAATGTTAAGACAGGCGTCACCATTGTTTTAAAGGATTACAGCAGTGCATTGTCATATACAGGTCCTCTTACCGGTGCAGGAACAAAGATTTTTACTGTAAATGTTAAGGATAGTAGTGGAAAAGTAATATCCAGCAACTCTGTCACGGTAAATGTGGAAAATGTAATGAGTGTTAAGCTGTCTGCCAATGGAAAAACAGGAACAGTAAATATGACTGTAGGTGATAGCGTCGTATTAACTCCAGTTGTGTCAGGTGGCAATGGAGGATACAAATATCAGTACATAATGAAAAATGTAAACACAGGAAAAAATCATGAGTTGACTGGATATACAACACTTGCAAAATACACTGGTCCACTTACCAGTGCAGGAACGAAAATTTTCACGGTAAATGTTAAGGACGGAACTGGAAAAATAGTCACAAGTAATTCTGTAACAGTTGTTGTAGCGAAAAAGGCATCTTTTTCAGTGGAATTAAAGGTTAATGAAAAAACAGGAACTGTAAATATGACTGTGGGAGACAGTGTAAAGCTTGTTCCTTGCATAACAGGAGAGGCAGGCACGTACACATACCAGTATGAAATGTTAAATGTTAAGACTGGTGCAACAATTGTGTTAAAAAAATATTCCAATGTGTTGTCATACACAGGTCCTCTTACCAGTGTGGGAACAAAGATATTTACCGTGTATGTGAAAAATGAAAAGGGGGAAATAGTAAAAAGTAACTCAGTAACTGTTGTTGTGGGGAACTGATAACGTTTCTGTATGATAAAAGGAGGAGGATGCGTGATGAGTATGAAAAAAAATAATAGTAGGATAAAAACTTTATCAATTCTGATTTTAACCATTTTGATGGTTTTTAATGTTTCGGGTAATGGATTTGTGAAGTATCAGGTAAAGGCATATGCTGCCCTGCCTGCACTCACAGAGGTAAATAAGGCAAATTATTATGGACGTTCAAGGCTTGCCACTATGGCTAACAGTGCAAATCTGCTGTATGCGTATGATAAAATTGCAGCAGGTGTGGAAAAATATGAGGCAAAAATAGAATTTACGGATGCTTCAAGGCGTATAACAAAGGAACAGCTAAAAATAGTTACATCGGCATATGCAAATGATTATCCGCAGCACTTCTGGAGGGGAACGGGGTATTCGTATTCATATAATTCAAGTGATTCAAAGATAATAAGTCTTTCTTATTCGTATATCATAAGTAAGGGACAGCTTGCATCTGCTAAGTCGGCATTTAACTCTGCTGTTGCAAGTATTATTAGTGGAATAGATGCATCCATGAGCGAGTTTGAACGAGAATTATTGATACACGACAGGCTGGCTAATAAGATTACATATGTTGACACAGGTGATAAAAGCCACAGTGCTTACGGGGCACTTGTTGACGGAAAGGCTGTATGCGAGGGATATTCAAGGGCCTTTCAGTATGCATTATATAAAGTAGGTATATTGTCATCAAATATTGAGGGTCAGGCAGGCGGCGGACATGCATGGAATATGGTTAAGATTGACAATGGATATTATTATGTAGATTTGACCTGGGATGACCAGTCAACTAAAACATATCATGCATATTTCAATTTATCATACAGCGAGATGTCAAGAGACCATAAACCAGATATGCCATATTACATTCCGACTACAAATTATACGCAGGCAAATTATTTTAAGGTAATGAATCTGTATTTATTCTCAGCACTTACTGTGGATAATGTGGTTAAGGCCTTGAATAAAGATTTAACGGCGGATATGTACTTTTATTGTAACACGGACAACTTCTGGCCATGGGTACAGAGTAATATAAATACGATAATCAACAGATTGGGAATCACAGGAAGTGTATCTTATGGATACAGCACCTGTGGAAATGAAAAAATACTGACCTTAAGTGGTGATAGAAGTACAGTAAAAGCCACGGGAGTCAGCATGAATTATTCTACATATACTCTCACGGATGTGGGAAAACAGGTAAAATTAACTGCAACTGTATTACCATCAAATGCAAATAACAAGACAGTAACATATAGGACCACAAATAAAAATGTGGTTACAGTTAATAAGTATACGGGTCTTGTCACTGCCGTAGGTCTTGGTTCTGCATCCATAATTGCAACTTCGGAG
The DNA here is from genome assembly GCA_050309585.1 of Lachnospiraceae bacterium. Lineage (GTDB taxonomy): Bacteria > Bacillota > Clostridia > Lachnospirales > Lachnospiraceae > Bovifimicola. The sequence continues at coordinate 41,431 of JBNRML010000073.1, read as the reverse complement.
GATGGAAACAGAACGGCACAATGTGTGATTACCGTGAGCGATCAAAATATAGCGGTGACGGGGCTGTCGCTAAATAAGACATCAGCGGTGCTTACGACCTGCGGAAAAACCCAGCTGGTACCTATTATTGCCCCTGCCAATGCTACAAATAAGTCAATAATTTGGTCGACCTCAAATTCCTCAGTGGCCACTGTAAGCAGTACGGGAGTGGTTACCGGTGTCGGTCAGGGTTCAGCAACCATAACAGCGAAAACAAGAGATGGATTAAAGACGGCGGTGTGTAAGGTGACAGTAAAAAATCCGTCTGTGTCATATACTACTCATGTTCAGAAGATAGGCTGGCAGAGCTATGTTAAGGATGGTGCAATGGCTGGAACTGCAGGAAAGGCATTAAGACTTGAGGGTATAAAGATTAAATTGGATTCTGCGTCCATAAGTGGAGGAATCAGTTACAGGACACATGTACAGACATATGGCTGGATGGGATTTGTAAGTAACAATAACCTTAGTGGAACAACAGGTCAGGCAAAACGTCTTGAGGCAATAGAAATAAAACTGACAGGCGATATTGCAAATTATTATGATGTCTATTATCGTGTACACGCACAGACCTATGGCTGGCTTGGCTGGGCGAAAAATGGTGCACCGGCCGGTACAGCGGGTTATGCAAAGCGATTAGAGGCCATAGAAATCAGACTTGTTAAAAAAGGTGGAGCAGCTCCGGGAAGCACAAAAAACTGCTATATATCAAAATAGGAACTGAAAAGTATGAGTAAAAATAAAGAAAAAAAAGAAGATTTTGGTTTTAAAGAAATATATGAGAAAGTGCCTGATGGTTTTTATGAGAAATGTGGATTTTTCATTTTGTCCACAATGATAATTCTATTGGTGGTAGAAGGGGCATATAGATTAATTGTCCCTTCTGCATATTTTAATCTGTATATAAATTTGTATTATGTTGTGGGGGGAGCAGGAGAAATTTTTGCGATTTTTTATGTGCTTTCCGCATTTTACGGCAGAGAAAAGTTTGATTTTAAGGGACTGATAAAGAATCATATATGGGATGTTTTCTTGCTATTAATGTTAGTGTGGGCAGTGATTTCTTCACTTTCAGCAGAAGACAGATATCTGGCGATGTATGGAACGTTGTACAGGAAGGACGGATTACTTACATATTTTGTATACGCGGCAATGTATGTGTGTGGAAGAGCTGTGACCTCTAAAAAATACAGATTATTGTTATTTAGGATTATGGCATACTCTGTTTCGTCTCTTTCTATAATTACTGTAATACAGTATTTTAAAGTATTTAAACCATTTTATGAGAGCAGGCAGAGAAATTTTAAATATTGTATGGAGTATTCGGGAATCTATAACAATACAAATCACTTTGCATATTTAATGACCATGGGAATTATGTGTCTCGTAGTTCTTGTTGTGGTGGAAAAAAATAAAGCGCTGAGAAGTGTAGCAGGGATTACACTGGCATTTAATATATGGTCACTGATTGTAAATGATACATTTGGATGTTATCTGGCTGTTTTATTCGGTGGGCTCTTTGGATGTGTTTTGTTTGCATTCAGGGGCAAAAAATATTTTGTCAGAGCACTTGCCGCAATGGGAATAGTTATTTTAGTGTCTGCCTGTATGAATTTTGTTAACGGCAGAGTTGTGGCGAATATGTCTGTAACCTATAAGGATGCAGGAAATATTACAAGTGATGATGAGGCAGGAAGTGGAAGAATTAAGCTGTGGAAATACGGAATTAAATATATAACAGAAAAACCGGTATTGGGTTATGGACCTGAAGGACTTGGAAATAAATACTTTGGGGATGGGTGTCTTAATGACAGACCACATAATGAGTATATTCAGTATGCTGCCTTTTTGGGGATTCCGGCATTGATTTTTTATCTGGGAGCATTAATTACCATATTTATTCATTGTATAAAAAGAGTAAAAAGTTTACCAGAGTGGATAATGGGGGCGGGTATTCTGGTGTTTGCATATTGCGTCTCGGCTTTTTTTGGCAACACTATGCACATCACAACAGTGTATTCTTTTGTATTTTTGGGTATTTTATCCTCATGTTATATAAAAGAAAAAGAATAAATAAAAAATAAGCGTAAATATTACTAAAAGTATTCAGTGAAATGAACACTTTTTTGTTGCTTTATGACATAAAAAAGGGTATAATATAAGCAGTCTTTTCGATTCTTGCAGACATAATTGTGAGACGGGAAATTTTTAAGTACGTGAAGAAGGAGAAATGAGCTATGGATGAAAACAAAGAATTGTTTGAAGAAAATGCTGAGGATGTGACTACAGTATTAGAAGAGGCTGATAACCCGGACGTTAAGCCTTCAGAAGAAAATAAGAAAGAGAAAAAGAAAAAGGCTGAAAAGAAGCCAAAGGAGAAGAAGGAAAAAACAAAAAAAACATACGGATATGAAAAGTCAGTTAATAAATTTGCATTGGCTATCATAACCCTTATTGATTTGATTATGGCTGCCGGATATATTTTTGATTACACAAAAGGTAATATTGTAATTGGTTTTGCGGCAGCAGTAGTAGGATGTGTCGTGGTTTCAATGATTGCAGACTATGTGGTTTATTTTATTAGAAGAGATTCAAAGACATTTAGGTATGTTTCTATTCTTGGTTATTTTGCAGTGTATATAATTGCTTTATTTGGAGCAAAGAATGATTTGGTATTTTTGATAGTATTCCCGATAACGGTTATTTATGTTCTGTATTACGACTTCAAAGTTATTGCCATTATTTCAGCAGTATTCGGAGTTGCAAACATTGCGGATATCATATATGTTGCAGCTATTATGAAACATATGCACAGTGGTGCGGAGATTAACAGTACATCACTGATTTTACAGGGAGCTCCTGTTATAGTATTTTTGATTGTATTGTGTGGAACAACATATATTTCTAATAAGAATAATGCACTCAAGATTAAAGACCTTAAGGAAGAGAAGGAAAAGAGCACAGAACTTTTGGATGCAGTTCTTAAGGTGGCAGATGTGGTCAGAACAAACACAGAAAAGGCAAATAATTACATAACAGAATTAGGCAAGGACATTGATACTACAGCGGTAGCACTCAGTGATATTTCACAGGGTAATAACAGTAATGCCGAGAGTATTGAACAGCAGACAATCATGACAAGCAACATTCAGGAAATGATTCTGAATACCAAGGAGATGTCAAATGAAATGCTTGCTCTTTCTAAGCAGTCAGCAGAGGCAGTTAAGGGTGGTAAAGAATCCGTTGACAATCTTCAGAGACAGGCTAAACACTCTAAAGAGGCTAATGAAAAAGTTGTTGAGTCAGTTACAAATCTTATTAAGAATGCAAATGAGGTTGAAGAAATTACCACACAGATTTTTGCAATTTCAAGCCAGACAAACCTTCTTGCGTTGAATGCGTCTATTGAAAGTGCCAGAGCAGGTGAGGCCGGAAGAGGCTTTGCGGTAGTAGCTGATGAAATCAGGAAGCTGGCTGAACAGACAAGGGAGCTTACTGAAGGAATTAAAAATATTGTTGTCCAACTTGAGGAAAATGCAAGTGCTGCAAAGACAACAGTTGATGATGTTATGGAGACAGCAAATACGGAATACGAACTTATTGCAGAGGCTGATAAGCAGTTTGAGGGAATTGGAAACAGAATGGATATCCTCAACGAAAATGTTCAGGGTATCTACAACAAGATTGAAGAAATTCTTCAGTCAAACAATGTTATTGTTGACAGTATCACTCAGATATCAGCAGTCAGTGAGGAAGTTGCCGTAAGTACACAGCAGGCAGTGGAGATGGGAGACAGAACAAATGAGAAGGCCAGAGAAGCAGGAAATCTTATGGGCGAGCTTATGAAGTCTGTTTCAGCATTGGATAAATATATGAATTAATGTGTGAATAAAAAGCTGATGTTTTGGCGAATGTGGCTGAAACGTCAGTTTTTTATTGGTTTAATATTATTTTTTTTAAAAAATGTCGATACATATGTATTAGTATTAGTATGTGATAAATACAGGGTTATGGAGAAAAGGATTTATGATTATACAAAACAACTTTGCAGCAATGGATGCTCAGAGAAATTATAAGATTAATACAAAAAATAAAACAAAGTCTACTCAAAAATTGTCTTCAGGCTACAGGATAAACATGGCAGCAGATGATGCAGCAGGGCTGACAATTTCTGAGTCTTTGCGTGCTCAGATACGTGGCCTGGACCGAGGAGAAAGAAATGCCATGGACGGAATAAGCTGGATGCAGACGGGAGATGGTGCATTAAATGAGGTCCACGATATTTTGCACAGGATGTCTGAAATCACGATCCAGTCGTTAAATGATTCAAACACGGATGCGGACAGGGCAGCACTTCAGCAGGAATTCGATGAGCTGCAGTCTCAGATTGACCAGATTGGCAGTACAACACAATTTAACACAAAAAATGTTTTTGAAGAGCATCAGTCCACATATTACCAGCACACGGGAAATGTAGTGTGGAGTCAGAGCCAGAGGCATATTATTAATGATGGTGAAAATACTCTCACTGTGTCATATATAAAGGAACCGGGAGGCGTGGAGGAACAGTTTACGGTTAAGGTTGACGCAGGTATTTATACAACCCAGGAACTTATTGATGAATTAGATGATGCTTTTGAAGAGGCAGGCGTAAGAGATAACGGATTTAATATGGAATATACAAAGGAGGGAACCTGTAATCTGAATTTTGAAGGTGGTTCTGAAATTGTGGGTATTACAGGAAAACTTTCTTATTTACTTAATGACGTTTATGACGGTGGAAGTGTGGGGGCATTGATTGGAACAACCACATTTCCATATGAAAACAAAGGGTTGGAGATTGCTGCGGGAAAAAATGATTTCATGCATTTCGACATTCTTGACTTTAATGGCAATACTGATGGAATGGATATTACAATTCCAGAAAAAAAGGGTGGATATACAAGAAAGGAAATGATAGATTATCTGAACTCCGTGCTGACAAGTGCAGGAAAGGATATTCAGGCAGTTGCTTCTGGACAGAGCATTAAGCTTCAGAGTGATACCTGCATTATAACAGGCTTTAAAGGAAATATGTTTAAAGTGGACTCAAATGTTATAGGAGAGTCATACACATCTGTCTTTTATGATAATATTCAATATGGAACCACCATTCAGAGCCCTGCAGAATTTAAGGGCGGACTTGTTGTTACCAATTCAATGGCGGATGAAAAGAATAATCATTTTGTCATTGACAGTACAAATAACAAGTTGGGGATTAGTGTTGATGGTGGAATAATGAATACAATAACCATTCCGGAGGGGAATTACAGCGTAAGCGGTATGGCAGAAACCCTTACGAGACTTTTTAGGAACAATGGTGTAAATGCATATGTTAACAGTTATGGTAATGAGTATTACTCGGGACTGAGCATCACAACCAATAGTGAAGGAATTGACAGTAAAATTGAGTTTGACACTTCTTCAAGTGCATATAACACATTGTTTACAGATCAAACTTATGCTGTTGTCAATGCATATCCTCAGACATATGCTGAAAGCAGGGCGGATTCACCTGCATATGTAACAGGGGCAAAGGTTTTTGATTCCAGCCATTTGCCATTGGTTGTTACAGCTGGAATAAATGATGAGTTTAAGCTTGTGCTGGATAATTCTTCTACATATACCATTAAGCTGGATGCCGGAACATACTCTTCGGTAAACAGTATCAGAGATGCAATTAATGATAAATTAGACGGAAGCTCGGCAATGGCAGGATATAAAGGTAAGCTGTCAGTGGGAGTAGTGAACAATCAAATAAAGTTAACAAGTATCACAGGAAGCGGTGTCACATCTGTAAGGGTGGAAAAATCAGGTACAAATACGGGCTATAATGACATTTTTGTCAGAGAAGATATAGTTAAGAATGTTCAGACGGTGAAGGACACAGGTACAGCAACAAGACCAGCAAGCATTACATTGAATACGAAAATAGATAATCCTGTAACACTTGATAACACAAATAATTCATTCATTGTAACTGTAGATGGCATAAACAGACCTGTTAATTTGGACAGTGGAACCTATACCCATGATGAACTTGTGGAAAAGATAAATGAAAAGCTTGCTGAAAAGATTGAGAAAATACCAAATACATTTACGGCTTTGAATGTTTATGGAACCACCACGGCAAACTCGGTTACAATAAATGGAAGCGGAAATACGTCAGTAACCCCTTTTAGTGCGTCTAACACGGGAGTTTCAGATACTATACAGGGTATAGGGGGGGCAACGGCTGTAAATATCCCGGCAATGGTAACAGTTACAAAACCTCTGGGTGCGAAAACGGTGATTGATTCCTCAAATAACGAATTTGCCATTTCCATTGAAGGAGATAGCGGACCTAGTGAAAAAATGATAAGGTTAGATGCAGGGGAATACACACCGGAGAAGTTAAGGGATCAGATTCAGAAAAAAATTGATGAAGCATTTTCAAAATATTATGGAGGTGCCAAGGTATCTCTTGACCAAAACAATCAGCTTGTATTTACAGCGAGAACACAAGGTTCAGACGGAAAAGAGTATGACGGTAGATACACTTATATTAGCATCAATAACAATAATGGCAGTTTTTTAAGAGAATTATTTACTACAAGAACACAGGCAAAAGCTGTTTCAAGTAAGGATATGGCATCTTCGATTAAGATTGATGATTCTACCAATACATTTAGTTTTACCTATAATGATGGAATGATGGTAAGGAATGTTAATCTGACTCTTAGCAATAACACTTACACACCGCAGACGTTTGCAAATGAATTAAACACACAATTAGCAAAACAGGGAATAGATGTCAAAGCATCAACCAGTGGAAATAAGCTTGTTCTTACATCAGGAGCGGTCGGTAATGGAGTGAGTATTAGTTATTCAAACCAGAATGGTAAAGGTGGGACAAGTGAGATTCCTCTGTTTGGGGATGTATATACGAAGGCTCCGGCTACGGGAACAGTAAATTTGACAATAAAAAATCCTGTTGTGATTGATGATAACACAAATAAATACAACATTAAGGTAAACGGAACCACATATAATATTGATCTGGACAATGGATCATATAGTCAGTCGGGTTTTGTGAGTATGCTAAATCAAAAGTTTAGGGATGGCAACGTGCCGGTTACTGCAAGTCTGAATGGAGGAAAAATCACATACACAACTACAACTAAAGGTGCAGATTCATCTATTTATCAGTCATATACTTCCATGGGAAGTTCGGCAGAGGCATTGTATGGTTCTACCACAAAAAAGACTCCGGGTGTTACGGCAGAGATGACGGGAGATGGTAAGTTAAAGCTTACGACGATAGACAACAATAAAACCATTCAGGTTTCGTCAAATAACGGAGGAGCTTTTCAAAGTAATACCGAAACAATAAATTATGTGTCGCCTTCTGCTGTTGCCGGATATTCCTCAAACGATTATGCATATATTGACGGAGCGAACATAACATCACCGGTCGATATATACAGCTATAATAAACAGCTTAGATTTACATTTAAGGACCAGGGAGCAGATAAATTTGTTAATATTATACTTCCGGAAAAGTCATATACCTTTGATGAGTTGAAAACGACTTTAAACACTCTGCTGGATAATGCAGTTGGAAGTGGAAAGCTTGAAGCTAAGGTTGACGCAAACGGTGTCAGAATAGAATGTAAAAAACCGGGAAGCACCAATACAATGAGAAATTTTTCGGGGGGATTTTACTATTATGTTCTCTGTGATACCAGGGAGTACAGTACAACCGTGTCGGTAAGCAATAAAGCAGGTACTCAGTCCTTAAGTCCAGCTTTTGCCGTAGGCCGCAGAGATATAAAAAATGAGATGATGGTAATTGAAAGAAATGTTAATGACAATCTTGAGTTTGATTTGACATATGGGAATAAAGTTGAGAAGATAAGTGTTACAATTGCGGCGGGAAATTATTCAGGTGATGCCCTGGTCAAAGAACTTCAGGAGAAGATAAATGAAGAGCTGGTAAAAAAAGGAATAAATGAAGACTTTATTAAAGCTCAAATAGGTGGAGTAAATACAGGAGTTGCAGGTGCAAATGACAGTAATGCTTTATGCCTTATTCAAAATAAAAATGTAAATGCACCGGCAGAGGGAGATTTCATCATTGATGGTGTAAGGGGCAGTGCGGCCTTTACAATATTCTATCAGTCTGAAGGAAAAATGGAGACTGCCTATGTCAAAGGTGCAAAGGATTTGAGTGGTGGTGTAAAGATTGATAATACCAATAATCAATTGAATTTTGAAATAGATGGAACAGCTTATGGCATTGTTTTGGATGAGGGTGATTATACTAGTGATGAAATCATTAAGGAAATAAATGATAAATTGACAGCCCAGGGTGCTTCGGTCCAGGTTAAAAGTGATGACGGATATTTGAAAATGTATTATGAGAAATATGGAAAGCACTTTATAGGAAATATAAGTGGTTCTGCAAAGTCTGTATTATTTTTTGAAACCCAGTCAGCACAGGATGAGAATCATACATTAAATCTTCAGTTGAGTGGAAAGGGTGGAACTGCGTCAGCAAATGGCAATGGAAGAACAGGTCAGGATAGCATGGCTTTTGAAAAACAGATACTTAACACGGTTGAACTTGGAATTAATTCCGTAGTTATCACAAAACCTAAGTATGCAGAGAAGGCTCTTGCCAGACTGCAGAAGGCACTTGATAAGGTTTCTGAAAAGAGAAGTGAAATGGGAGCGGTTCAAAACAGACTTGAGCATGTAGTTCTTGGAAATCAGAATACTTCTGAAAATACCCAGAGTGCAGAGTCACGTCTCAGAGATACGGATATGGCTTCTGAAATGGTAGAAAACTCAAAACTGAGTATTTTGCAGCAGGTTGGACAGTCAGTGATTGCCCAGGCAAATGCCAGTCAGGAAATGGTTTTGCAGCTGTTGAAGTAGCAGAGGAAAAACCATAATTGACAAAGACGTTATTTTTAGGTATACTTTAGGAACGACTTAGCTATAATAATTATAATTAAATAAAGTTGAGATTTAAAATGTCATAACATTTCCGTGCAGCCGGGGAGATAGCGGTGCCCTGTACCTGCAACCCGCTCTAGCAGGGGTGATGTTTTGCCTCGGATATATTCTGTAGGGCTGCCCTCTACAAGTGGCGATGACGTTTAGGTCTTGCGCAACAGAAATTTGTGAACTGTGTCAGGTCAGGAATGAAGCAGCACTAAGCAAAACCTTCTGTGTGCCGTGAGGTAGCCTGGACTGAGTTAACTATAGAGGTAACGCTTATGGGCTGTATACAAAGCAAAGCGCACGGATTAAAAATAATAAAAATTGTGTTGTTATTCAATGCAATTTTTTTTGTTTTGCAAATCCTCGAAAATGGTTGATAAAAATGGTTTATTTAAGTAAAATAATAATAGATGTTTTTCGGTAAAATAAGATAAAAAATCAAAAAATAATAGGAGGATTTTTATGAGAGTAGGAATGTTGACTAGCGGCGGTGACTGTCAGAGTTTAAATGCAACTATGCGTGGAGTTGCAAAATCTTTATATGAAAATGTTAAAGATGTGGAAATTTATGGATTTTTAGAGGGTTATAAAGGGCTTATGTATGGAAATTACAAAAAACTTGAGCCAAAGGATTTTTCGGGAATACTCACCGAGGGCGGTACAATTATTGGTACATCAAGACAACCCTTTAAGCTTATGAGAGTACCTGATGAAAAGGGGAATGACAAGGTTAAGCTCATGAAAGACACTTACAAGAAGTTAAAGCTTGAATGTCTTGTGATTATGGGTGGAAATGGAACACATAAGACGGCAAATCTTTTGAGAGAAGAGGGACTTAATGTAGTCACCTGTCCAAAGACAATAGATAATGATATTTATGGAACTGATATGACCTTTGGTTTCCAGAGTGCGGTTAATATAGCCACAAGTGCAATTGACTGTATACACACTACGGCAGCATCACATGGAAGATGCTTTATTGTAGAGGTTATGGGACATAAGGTTGGATGGATGACTCTTCATGCAGGTATTGCAAGTGGAGCTGACATCATCCTTCTTCCTGAGATTCCATATGATATTGATAAAATTGTCGATGCAATAAATAAGAGGACAAAGCAGGGAAAAAACTTTACCATTCTTGCTGTTGCAGAAGGTGCAATTTCTAAAGAGGATGCGGCACTTTCTAAAAAGAAATTAAAAGAGAAGAGAGCAAAATCTGTGTATCCTTCAATTTCTTATGAAATTGGTGACCAGATTAATAAAAAGACTGGTCAGGAAATCAGGGTTACAATTCCGGGGCACACACAGAGAGGTGGAGCACCATGCCCTTATGACAGGGTCTTATCCACAAGATTCGGTGCAGCCGCAGCAGACCTCATTATAAATAAAGAATATGGATATATGGTTGGTATTAAAAATAATGAAATAGTGAAAGTGCCTTTAGAAGAGGTGGCAGGAAAACTCAAATATGTTGATCCTGAGTCATCTATTATCAAAGAGGCTAAATTGATAGGAATCAGTTTTGGAGATTAATTAAATGTCATATACAGCATTATACAGGAAATTCAGACCGGATATATACGATGACGTAAAAGGTCAGGAGCACATTACAACTACATTGAAAAATCAGATAATATCTGACAGAATAGGACATGCTTATCTTTTCTGTGGAACAAGGGGAACCGGAAAAACCACAGTGGCAAAGATATTTGCGAAAACGGTGAATTGTGAAAATCCCGTAAATGGTAATCCATGTAACGAGTGTTCCATGTGTAAAGCTATTTCTGCCGGTATTTCAATGAACGTGATTGAGATGGATGCCGCGTCAAATAATGGTGTTGAGAACATCAGACAGATAGTGGAGGAAGTGCAGTACAGACCGACAGAGGGAAAATATAAGGTATATATTGTGGATGAGGTTCATATGTTATCAACAAGTGCTTTTAATGCATTGTTAAAGACATTGGAGGAACCACCTAAATATGTAATTTTCATTCTTGCAACCACAGAAGCACATAAAATTCCGATTACAATATTGTCCAGATGTCAGAGATATGATTTTAAGCATATTTCCGTGGATGTAATAAAGGACAGACTGCAGGAGCTTTGTGAAAAGGAGGACATTGAGGTTGAGGATAAGGCATTAAGGTTTATTGCGAAGACCGCTGACGGTTCTATGCGAGATGCCTTGAGTCTCCTTGACCAGTGCGAGGCGTTTAGCATAGGAGAAAAGTTAAGCTATGACAAGGTTTTGGAAATCCTGGGTGCTGTGGATACTGAAATATTCAGCAACATGCTTCGTGCAATTATCAGTGAAAATACAGTGGAATGTATGAAGCTGATAGAGGAAATGATTAGTTATGGAAGAGATCTTTCGCAATTTGTGGTGGACATGACATGGTATCTTAGAAATATGCTGCTTCTGAAAAATTCAGAGGAAGCGGAAGAAATTATTGATATGTCGTCGGAGAGACTGGAAGCTTTAAAGGAGGAAGCAAACCATCTTGAGACAGACACCATAATGCGATATATACGGATTCTGTCAGAGCTTACAAATCAAATCAAGTATTCATCACAAAAGAGGGTATTGATAGAAATCGCATTAATTAAAATTATGCAGCCTTCAATGGAAAAAGACTACGAATCTCTTAAGAATCGTGTTGCAAATATTGAAAAAAAACTGGAAAATGGTATACTAGTGGATAACCGTGCCGCGATGGTAAACACTGGGGCAGCGGCTGCTTCAGATATGACAAACAATGTGACTGAGAAAAAACTTGAAATGGCTGTTCCGGAGGAAATACAAAAGGTTGCGGAAAACTGGCAGAGCATTACCAGGGGAATTGATGGCAGGCTTGGGATAATGATGAGAAAAAACAGGCTTAGCATAGATGAAAATCATACATTATGCGTTGTATATACTGATGATATTCAATGGGATATTGACAATAAGCCAGAGAATATTGAAATGGTTAAAGCTGAAATTGCCAGGGTGATTGGCAAGGAGGTTCCGCTGGAGTTCAGGTGTCTGAAGAAAGAACAGGCATATGAAGAGTCATATATGGGACTTAATATTGAGTCAATTAATTTTAATATTGAAAATATAGATGAAGACGAGGAAGAGGAGGACTTTTAAGACATGGCAAAAAGAGGAGGATTCCAGGGAGGTATGCCTGGAAATATGAATAATCTGATGAAGCAGGCTCAGAAAATGCAGAGACAGATGGAAGAGACAACAAAGGAATTAGAAGAAAAAGAAGTTACAGCCACAGCTGGTGGTGGAGCAGTTGAAGTTACTGTTTCAGGAAAAAAAGAAGTTGTTAAGGTCAAACTTGCAGAAGAGGTTGTGGACCCGGATGATATAGAGATGCTTGAGGATTTGATAATGGCTGCCACAAATGAAGCACTTAGAAAAATTGAGGAGATTTCACAGCAGTCAATGGCTAAAATCACAGGAGGTCTTGGTGGCTTAGGCGGAGGTTTTCCATTTTAACAGGTCCTTGGGACAGATTGTTTAGGAGGAAGAGATGGATTACTATAGCAGTCACATATCAAAGCTGATAGAAGAGTTTTCAAGGTTGCCGGGGATTGGTGCAAAATCTGCCGGTCGTCTTGCTTTTCATATAATAAGCATGCCGAAGGAACAGGTTGAGGCATTGACAGAAGCCATTACCTCGGCAAAGAACAATGTGAGATATTGCAAGGAATGTTTCACGCTTACAGACGAAGAATTATGTCCTATATGCAAGAGCCAGAAAAGAGACCACAAGACTATTATGGTTGTTGAAAATACAAGAGATTTGGCAGCATATGAGAAAACAGGTCAATATAATGGCGTGTATCATGTTTTACACGGTGCAATTTCACCAATGTTAGGCATAGGGCCAAACGACATAAAGCTCAAAGAGCTTATGGAGAGACTTAAGGGGGATGTTGATGAGGTGATTGTGTCCACCAACTCAAGTCTTGAAGGAGAAACCACAGCAGTTTACATAAGTAAGCTTCTAAAACCGACTGGGATTAAGGTTACAAGAATTGCCAGTGGGGTGCCGGTAGGCGGAGATTTGGAGTATGTGGATTCGGTTACACTTTTGAAGGCCTTAGAAGGAAGAGTAAATATGTAGGTGTTTTGTTGAAAGATATTATAGTTAGGAATGAGGATTATTATGGCAGAACAGAAAGCATTTTGTTTTTTTAAAGGCGAATTGGTGGACTGTATTCCAGGAAGAGTACAGGATTGCAATGTGAAACAGGTAAGAAAATGTTACCTCGATGAGCAGAAGGCGATTAATAAGAAAATAGATGAAACAAACGGTTTTTGTTTCGTGCGTGGAGAATTAGTTACCTGTCAGAGCGGAACGATTCAGGACTGCAATATGAAGCAGTTGAAAAAGTGTCCGTTAAATCAGAATTAATAAAAGGCTTCGGAACGGAATTCGGAATGGAGGATATATGTCCGAGGAATATACATTAGTTAGAGATATAGTTTATGATCATAATGAGCGTATGCTGAACATCAAGAAATATTACCCGTTTTTTAAGTTGACTGAAACGTCCTTTTCCCAGTACAGGGACGGACGTTTTGAGAAACTGGATATGGGATATATCATGATGGCGGTGTTACGCTTTTTTATTGAAGAAAATAATTTCAGGGAAAAAATGGTGACCTACAAAGAGTATGCAGATTTTTGCGGGGAGCTTTTGAGGCGTGATTTTGAACTTGAAATGAATAAAGAAGAGGAAAAAGAGCTGGTGAGCTTTATTTTTGACAAGCTCAAAAATGAGGGTAAACCATTTACATACGAATATTTTAATCCTGTAACAAAAAAGAAGGCTGTGCTTAGGACAAGGATTATTGATAATAAAATAGTAGAAGATAATGTGGTGTATTACATTACTTCAGACGCAATAGAATTTTATCTGGATACAAAAGAGGTTAAAGATGAATCAAATATAACCGTGGCACAGGTACTGCTTAGTAAAATGATTTCTAACCACAATTTCAAGGGTGGAACAGAAGTTGTTGCCAGAATAAATAATGAAGTGAGCCGTCTGATATCCAAAAAGGATGAGATTTTGGGGATATTGAGCTTTAATGTTTTCGAGGGGACAAAGGCCTATGAAGAATTTATAGACACCACGGTAAAATGGTTTGATGATGAGCAGAAACTCTTTGAGAAGAATAAACAGCTTATCGAAAAGGCGCTTAGGACAGCAGAGGGAAATCAGGAATTTTATCAGGCCATGGAGGATATTTACAAATTGGAGACGGAGCTAAACAGGGCGATGAACAAGCATTCAGAACTGTTGCTTGCCTGCACAAATCTTCAGTCAACAGTGGATGAAATGGTCCATAAGGCAAAGATTGGCAGAATAAAGGCAAGATTTGATTTTAGAAGAATTATGTCAGAAATGATTGCAAGAGATGATTCTTCAAATCTTTCCAGTCTCATTAAACCGCTTCTAAAGCTAAATAATAAAAAGACATTTTCTCTTACCGTGATTGATAATATGCTTAATTTGAAGGCTGAAGAAAAAGAAAATGGAGAAAAAATAAAAAAACTTAGCTATGATTCTGACTTTAAATACGAGGACGAGCTTCAGGATGAGAGGATAGATTCAAACTTCTGTAAAATGCTTGATACATTGTTTGAGCTTCTTGTCGAAAAGGAAAGCTTTGATGTGAATGAGTTTAATGAAGAACTTAAGGGCAGGTTTTCAGAAAACGTGTTCAATAATTCAGATTATTACTCATTTATGGTGCACATTTGTCAGAAGAGACATTATGATATGATGGAAATCAGGGAGAAGCCAGACACATTTTTAGAGGGCTTTATGAAAAATGTTAAGGAAGAGAAGTATAAATATCTCACATTTGATGTGGAACCTTTAGAAGAGGAAGAAATTATAAATATACATGGAAACGAAATATTAAATGTGAGATTTGTCACGGAAAAGAGGTAAGCTGTGGAAGATAGAAATTTAACCAAGGCACTTGAAATTATATCAAAGCTTATAACAGGAGAAGAGGTAAGCAGAGACGACAAGGAAACATATTCCCTTTATGAGGCATATATTGACAATAGCGAAGTGTATGAGATTACAAATACAATATGCAAGAATATGAATCTGTCAATTTATGAGTACGAAAATGCAATTTTTGCTTCTGCAGGAGAGAATAATCGTGTGTTCGGCTATTCCAATGAAGAGCTTAAAAGAGAGATAGGGGTAAGGCTGAACAGGGAGCTTTTTTTGTGTTATTTTATAATTTATAATCTGATAACCTGGTTCTATAATGACACAGAAAATGTGACCTTCAATGAGTATGTGAAGGTGGAGGATTTGATAAACAGTGTTGACAGTTCTTTGTCGGGAACTGTAAATAATCTTCAAATGTTAAACCTTGACGAGGTTGAGGAGAACAGCTTTAAGGCTATAGCGCTTGTGTGGGAGGACCTTCCCATGGTTGCCAATGAAGATACTACTGCAAAGGCTGCCAGAGGCTCAAAGGTTGGATTTGTCAAAATGACAATGAATTTTCTGGTGAAACAGGAGCTTGTTATTGAAAACAATGGAAGATATTATCCAAAGAAAAGACTTAAGGCATTGATTAGAAATTATTTTGAGGAATATAAGGGACGACTTTATGAGATTATGAAAGGAGGAGAAGCTGATGCCACATATTAACAGAATAAGGGTAAACAACGTTAAATATAATTTTGGAACCCAGTTTTATGATGACTTTTTAATGCGCTTTTCCTGCAAAAATACCATTTATGATTTGGCAAATGGTGGCGGAAAAAGTGTGTTAATGCTTTTACTGCTTCAGAATCTCATTCCTAATTGTAGCCTGGATGACAAACAGCCCATAGAAAAGCTTTTCAGAACAAATGAGGGCAGCACCACCATTCATTCAATGATTGAGTGGAGTCTCAGTGATGTTCATATAAAGGACAATTTTAGGTATATGCTCACCGGATTCTGCGCGAGAAAGGCAAAGGATTCGGGAGAAGAGAATGAGTCAGACAGGAAGAATGGCACATCCATTGAATATTTCAATTATTGCATTTTTTATAGAAATTTTAATGACCATGACATAAAGAATTTTCCTTTGGCGAAGGATGGAGAGAGAGTGACCTACCAGGGCTTGAAAAATTATCTTAGGGAGCTTCAGAAGAGGGATATGAGTCTGGAGGTTAAGATATTTGAGCGCAAAGGTGACTATCAGAGATTTATTGCAGAATATGGCCTTTATGAAAGCGAATGGGAAATAATACGTGGAATAAATAAGACTGAGGGACATGTCAGAACTTATTTTGAAACAAATTATAAGACAACGAGAAAGGTCGTCGAGGACCTTCTTATTGAGGAGATAATTGAGAAATCCTTTAAAAACAGATATGCAGATAATGATAAGGATGGAAGTCTTGCAGAGACTTTGCTTAACATAAAAGATAAACTTATTGAATTGTCAAAAAAGAAGGACGAAATCAATAATTATGACCGGCAGATTGAAATTATTGAGGGATTTGCTGAGAGGGTAAATACGATAAAGCAGCTTTATTCGGGAATAGAGGATGCATTTACAAATCTTAAAAAATCCCTGAACACTTTGGAGGCTTTAGAGGATAAAAATAAAAAGGACTTGGAAAAAAATATTGAAGTCAGGGCTGAGATAAAAAAGGACAAGGATATGTTAGAGCAGAAGGTTGAGACTGCCCGTATTCTTGTGGATATGAAAACATTAAGTGAACTTGAGGAAAGACTTCAGGCGGAAAATATGCAGTTTGAGGTAATTGAAGAAGAGATAACAGACTTTAATGAGAGATTAAATCTTCTGGAGGGCGGAAATTACTACCTTGAATATGTGCAGTGTAAGAAGGAATATGAGAAGCTAAAGCAGGTAATGGACAATATTCTTAAGGGAAATGATACATTGCTTCATGAACTTAAAGAGCTTCTTGCAATAAAGAAAATTTTTGATGGCGAAAAACTTGCTGAGCTTCAGAAGAAGGTACAGGCAGAAAAGGAAGTGGATGACAAGGAAAGTATGGCTATTTCCGAACTTGAGGATGAGATTAAGAAAAAGGCAAGTCTTATCACGGTTTTAGATTATCAGCTGGCTGAAAAACAAAAGCATCTTGAAAAAGTTAATGCCGAGATGATAGAAGAAAAAAATAATGCAGGAATTCTGCTTCCGGCTGAGGCGAAAAACAGGCTGAGGGAAATAAAACTTCAGGAAGAAGAGCTTAATAAAGAAGCGGCTGAAATAGAAGCTGAATTAGAAAGATTAAGTGATGTCATATTAAATTTAAAAATTGAGATACAGGATGAGAAGCACCAGATTCAGCACAAGGAAGAAAAGAAATTAAGTATTCAGAACAATGTCGCGAAACTTTTATCTGTTCACGATAAACTAAATAAAATTAAGCAGGTATACCAGGAAAGTGATTTGAATAAGCTTGCTGAAAATATCGAAAAAACTTATAGAAATATGATTCTGGCTGTGGAGACTGCGTCAAAACAGGGTAAGGACAATGAACAGGAAATAAAAAATCTGGAGCTTGGAAAGGCATTTAGTGAGACAGAGGATATTTTAAATGTATTGAATTATGTTCAGAGATATCACAGTACAAAGGCAATTTCGGGTGCTGATTATCTTGCAAAAACAGATGAGGAGGAGAGAAGGGAACTGGTAAACAGAATTCCTTTACTGCCTTATGCCATAATTGCATTTGAAAATTATGAGCAGATAATTATGGATTCAAGGATTTCCGGTTTGATAAAGACAGGGCAGATTTTACCTGTTATTAACGGTGAAAATATTCATAAGATTGATAAAAATGATATAGAGGCTTTTGCGTTTCTCACCGTTGCTCTTGTTGATTTTAGTAAAGGGGGAATCAATAAGAAACGTGAAAAATTAAATAATGACAAGCTTGAGCTTGAGAGGGTATTGCGCAGAAAGTGTGAGAATGAGCAGGTTGTAAAAGAGGACTTCTTGTTTGTTCGCTCTGTAATGGATAATTATTTTGCAAGTGAAGACATAAACCCTGATGAGGCAATAGAAAATCTGTCAAATGAAATTGATGAGCATACAAAAAAACAGGTTGACTTGATGAGAAGGCTTGATGAGACAAGGGAAGCTGAGAGAAATCTTAAGGAAAATCAGGTTAAAAATCATATTGCACAGGAAGATATTCGGAAGGCTATTATTTCTCTTCAAAGACTTGTTGAACTGGTAGACGATTTCCATGAAACTGAGATTTTCATAAGGGATAAGAAGGAAATAAAAGCCCGTGGAGAGAAGGAAAACAATGACCTTTTAAAACGTCTGGAGGCTCATAAAAATGTAAGGGAACAGAGTAATTTCAGAATGGCTTCGTTAATAGAAGAACTTGAAGGAAAAAAACAGTTCTGGAGCGGCGTGGTGGCTGGATATTTTGACGAATCTGTTTACTCAGAGGTCAAAAATAGTCAGGAGAAACAGATGATGTATTCTTATGATGAGCTGGAGATAAAGATTCAGGCTGCATTTGAGGCCATCAGGAAGGAAAACAATTCTGTGGCGGATAAAGAGAAGTTACTCGAGAATTATCAGACCAACATGGAAAGAAGTCTTAGCCATATAGATTACATGGGAATGGATATTATTATATTTGAAAATATGTATCGCAACAATGAATTGATACACAGCACATCAAAAGAGCTTTCGGAAATTAAAAAGCATCAGAGCGATTTGAGGAACAGAGAAAAGCAGAAGAGAAAGACAATTCAGGAAATAAGAACAGAAAAGGATATCCTCAAGGGTAAGATAAATCATTCTGTGGCACTTCTGAAAAACAAATATGGAAGCTTTGATGAAAATTTAGTGAAGCAGGAAGAAGTTAAGATTTTCCTTGAAGAGAATGGACGAATTCTACATGAGCTCGATGGAAGATTAGAAGAGATAAACAGGTGCATTAAGGATATTGAAGGAAAGCAGATAAGCGTTATATCTTTAAGGAGGGATGTAACCAGACTTATGACAAAATCCGGAATAAAACAGGATGTGTGCGTGGGAGTTTTCGAGACAGGAGTTCAGCTTGAGAAGGTTTGTCAGGAAACCTCAGAAAAGTTAGACAAATTCATAGAAGAAAAATTCAAAAAGGGAGAGCAGTTCCTTAAGGAATTATCACTTTTATGTGAGACATTAAAGAAACTCGGTGCACAGGACCTTGCTTCAGAGTTCAGACTCAATATTAATATGCCTGCAGATTTGGAAGAAACATCAGAGTTAATCAAAATGCTTAAGGAAACTAATGAGCTGATTGAACTTGAGAAACAGAGAGTTATAAAAGGTCTTTCAGATATCCAGATTATTAAGGAAAATTTTGAAAAACAGTGTATTCAGAGCTGCATAAATATTAAGACGGAGCTTGACAGGCTGTCGAAGCTTTCAAAAATCAACATTGATAACGAGAATATTTCCGTAATCAATTTGAAAATACCATATATAAAAGAAGAGATGTATGAGGACAGGATGTCAGAGTACATTGACAGGCTGGTTAAGGCTACGGATAACATTGAAACTGAGGAAGAGCGACTTAAGTACATTAAAAATAATCTGTCATGGAAAAAAATGTTTTCTGTTATAGTCTCTGATATGAATGCAATCAAATTGAATTTATATAAGAGGGAAAGAATTGCAGACCAGTCAAGATTTCTTCCTTATGAAGAGGCAGTGGGAAGCACAGGACAGTCACAGGGTATATACATACAATTTCTTATATCAATAATAAACTATATTTCCAGCATAAATTCAAAGAATGCTGATGCATCAAGGCTTAAGAAGGTTATTTTTATTGATAACCCCTTTGGAGCGGCAAAGGATGTTTACATCTGGGAGCCTATATTTAAGCTTTTGAAAACAAATAATGTGCAGCTTGTTGTGCCCGCCAGAGGGGCAACACCTGCAATTACAGGAAAATTTGATGTAAATTATGTTTTGGGACAGAAAATATGTGATGGGAAACAGCAGACGGTTGTGGTTGACTATTTCAGTAATGTTAATAATGACGAAATGGAGTATACTGCATTGGAATATGAACAAACCAGGCTGTTCTAAAACCAATGTGGCATAAAATTTAGCCTGAAATTTTAGGTAATAGGTTTTTGACAATGTAAGTATGGTGTGATACACTTACTCTATATGACCAGATATTGTACTCTCAAGGCATATAGGAAAAAGTTTCCGAGGGTACATGATACTTGAATGGAGGAAAAAAGGTTGGATAAGTACGAATACAATGTTAAATCAGATCAGATTAAGAAGTTGTATAGTCAGAGAGAATTTGCTGCAGCTGCAAAAATTGCAGATGAAATTGACTGGTATCGTGTTAAGGACAATAATATGATTAACAGGGTTGCAGATATATATGAAAATACAAAACAGTATGAAAAAGCCAAGGAAGTTCTGTTGATTGCCTATGAGAGATCTCCTTTGGGAAGACAGCTGGCATACAAGCTCACCATACTGGCATTGAGAACAAAAAACTTTGTAGAAGCTGATGAGTTTTATCAGGATTTTGTTGAAATGTCACCTTCAGACGTGTCACAATATTTGCTTAAATATCGTATCGCCAAGGCAAAGGGTGAGGATATAGAAGTATTAATTAAAATTCTTGAAGCATATATTGACGTTGAGATGGATGAAAGATGGCAGTATGAGCTTGCAAAACTGTATCATGAAAATGACCAGGATGACAAATGTATTAAGATGTGTGATGAGTTGATTCTCTGGTTTAATAATGGAAAATATGTTGAAAAAGCTAAAGAATTAAAAAGACTTATTACAGGAATGCTGGAAGAATATAATAAAATCTATGGCGGCGCCGTTATAGCGGAGCCTGTAGTGGAAGTCAAAAAAGAAAAGAAATCCAGTATGGAAGAGCTGGCAGAGGCTATTTTGTCAAAGGATGAGGAAGATAGTCAGAGGCAGGATGAAGCTTTAGAAACTGATGAAGAAGAGTATGAAGAGCTTGATGAAAATATGCAGGAAGAATATCTTGATGATGAAATGACAGAAGAGGAAGTAAGCAGGTTCAGTATTAGTGATGCTGCCAGAGAAATGGCCAGAAGAGCAGAGGAAGCTGATAAAGCTTCAGCACAGGAAGAAGAATTTGAAACTGAAGAAGAAAAGATGGCAAATGCAGCACTTAGGGCAGCAGAGGAAGCAGCACTGGAGGCACAGAGAGCTGCTGATATGGCAAGAAAGCTTGTGGAAGAAGCAAGAATGCGTGCAAATCAGGCTAAGGAAAAGGTGGCTAAGGCCGGAAAATCAGACTTTAAACGCAGGGATTCTGTAATAGAAATATTTGAATTTGATAAAAATAAGGAAGGCAAGGTTTCAAATATTGGAGAAGAACTGACAAAGACCGCTGAAATAGATGTTGATGAAATCAATATCAAATTGGAGGATAGCAATAATTTATATAATACCGCCAATATACAGGCTGCTTTGGCACAAAGTATGGAACGTCTCTTCAGTGAAGAAAACAGTGGCTCGAAAAATGCATTTGAGATGAGAATCGATGATGAGGAAGATGAGATAAGACCTTCACGTAAGGGTGACACTGGATTTTTTGAAAAGGAAGAAGTTTCGGACGAAGAAGACGAAGAAATCGAAGAGATAGAAGAGGTTTCTGAGGAAGTGGCTGAAGAAGTTGAAGAGCCAGAAGAGGTTTCCGAGGAAGTAGCTGAAGAAGTTGAAGAGCCAGAAGAGGTTTCTGAGGAAGCAGCTGAAGAAGTTGAAGAGTCAGAAGAGGATTCCGAAGAAGAAAAAACTGAGGATACTATGTCAGAGGTTGAAAAAATCTTTTCAGCCATTGAGGCATTTCCGGATGAAAACACAGAAAGTGTTAACAAAGCTTCAGAAGAAGACGACTATGTAAAAATGAATGATAAAGCTGAATCAGATGACATTCCTTATGAAGAGGATGACTATTTATCAGATTATGAAAATGAGCCAACAAAGATTATCGACAGAGCAGAAATTAACAGACTTTTGAATGCGGGAATTACCATCAGCCCGGCAGGAGAAATGGTTTATCCGGAAAAGGCTGAGGAGCAGAAGGAAGAGACAGAAGAAGTCAATGTGGATGACGAACAGATAGAAGGTCAGATGACAATCGATGAAGTTCTGGCTGAATACGAGAGAATTGAGGCAGAAAAAGAGGCTGCGGATTTGTCCGCCATTAAGACAGAAGATGATTTTGAAGATATAGAAGAAGATGTTGATAATAAAGCTGAATCAGATGAGGAGCAGACTGAAGAAAATTCAGAGACTGACAGCACAGAAGATATTCCTGGTGGAAAATCAGAGGAAGTAGAAGAAAAGGATTCAGAACAGGAAGAAAAGAAGAAAATTAAGAAAAAAGAAGAAAAGAAAACAGTCGCGTCTATTGTGGAAATTGGCGCTAACGATGATTCTGATTCTACACATATTCCTGAGAAATACGCATCACTTTTCAATGAATTTGTGGGCACCGGAAGTATGGAAGAGGATATTGCCGAGACATTGGAGAATCTTATCAGCAACTATACCCTGGATGGAACATCCAGAACAAATAATGTCATTATTACCGGTTCGGCTAAGGTTGGAAAGACAACATTGGGATTAAGTCTCATCAAAGCGGCAAACCAGGGAAGAAACAGAGGCGGTAGAAGAGTTGCAAAGGTTAAGGCGTCTGCACTCAATAAAAAGGGCGTTGCACCGGCAATGATGAAGATTTTGGGAACTGACCTTATTATTGAACAGGCCGGAAATCTTATGCCTAATACGATTGTTGACCTTATGAGCGCAATGAAGAATTATACGGAGGAAATGCTTATTATCCTGGAGGATGACAAGGCTGCAATCGACAGGATGTTAGTAAATAATCCGGAATTAAAAGTATTCTTCAATAATCGTCTGGATATCCATGAAATGGAAATCAACGATATGGTTAAAATTGCTAAAGACTATGCCCTTGAACAGATGTATGAGATAGACGAAATGGGCGAATTGGCACTATATGCAAAATTAGATGACATCAGCGGCAGAAATCCTGCAATGTCCATTGAAGATATTCAGGAAGTAATAGATGATGCCATTGAGAATGCCAACAGATTTGGAATTTCTAAAATATTTAGCAGAATGAAGAGAGGAAAAGGTCACTATAAACAATTGACTGAACAGGATTTCTTATAAAAGGTGCTAAAATATTAACAAGTAAACAGTTATATGGAGGAAGTTATGGAAGTTTTAGAATTAAAAAAACAGGCAAACGAGATAAGAAAAGGAATAGTCACAGCAGTTCACAGTGCAAAATCCGGACATCCGGGTGGATCACTTTCAGCAGCAGACATTATGACTTATCTGTATTTTGAAGAAATGAATATTGATCCAAAAGATCCAAAGAAGGCAGACAGAGACAGATTTGTGTTGTCAAAGGGGCATGTGGCACCAGCACTTTATTCTACACTTGCACACAGAGGATATTTCCCGGTGGAGGATTTGGTAACACTTAGAAAGGTTGGCTCGTATCTTCAGGGACACCCGGATATGAAGGGAACACCTGGTGTTGATATGTCCAGTGGTTCTTTGGGACAGGGAATATCTGTAGCAACGGGTATGGCATTATCAGCTAAGTTATCTGGTGATGATTACAGAGTATATACATTACTTGGTGATGGTGAGATTCAGGAAGGACAGGTTTGGGAGGCAGCAATGTTTGCCGGATTTCGTAAATTGGATAATCTGGTAGTTATTGTTGATAATAATAATCTCCAGATTGACGGTTCTATTGATGAGGTTTGTTCACCATATCCTATAGATGAAAAATTCAAAGCATTTAACTTCCATGTAATTAATATTGATGCTCATGATTTTGAGCAGATTAAGGCTGCCTTTGATGAAGCAAGGGCAACTAAAGGAAAACCAACTGCAATTATCGCAAAAAGCATAAAAGGCAAAGATGTTTCATTTATGGAAAACCAGGCTAAATGGCATGGTAGCGCTCCTAATGATGAGCAGTTTGAAACAGCAATGGCAGAATTAGAAAAGGTAGGTGCGGCATTATGTCAGAAGTAATAAAAAAAGCAACAAGAGAAGGGTATGGAGACGGATTGGTAGAAGCAGGAAAGGAATTTGACAATCTTGTGGTGCTTGATGCCGACCTTGCAGAAGCCACAAAAACAAATGTATTTAAAAAAGCATTTCCTGAAAGGCATATAGATTGTGGTATTGCAGAGTGTAATATGATGGGAGTTGCGGCTGGCCTTGCAGCAACAGGTAAGGTTCCATTTGCAAGTTCATTTGCAATGTTTTCAGCAGGCAGAGCCTTTGAACAGGTTAGAAACTCAATTGGATACCCACATCTCAACGTAAAAATTGGTGCAACACATGCCGGTATTTCAGTGGGTGAAGATGGTGCAACACATCAGTGTAATGAGGATATTGCTCTTATGAGAACAATTCCTGGAATGGTTATTATAAATCCTTCAGATTATGTTGAGGCTAAGGCGGCAGTAAAAGCGGCATACGAATTTGATGGACCATGTTACCTTAGATTTGGCAGACTTGCAGTTCCTGTAATCAATGATAAGGAAGATTATAAGTTTGAAATCGGCAAGGCAGTTACAGTGAGAGAGGGAAAAGATGTGACAATTATTGCCAGTGGTCTTACAGTAAGTACATCATTGGAAGCAGCAGAAATGCTCAGCAAGGACGGAATTGAAGCAAAAGTAATCAATATGCATACTATTAAGCCAATTGATGAGGATGCAGTTATTGCGGCAGCCAGGGAAACAGGAAAAATTGTCACTGTTGAGGAACATTCCGTAATCGGAGGACTCGGAAGTGCAGTTTGTGATGTGCTTTCAGAAAAATGTCCTACTTTGGTTAAGAAGATTGGAATTAATGATAAATTTGGTGAATCAGGTCCGGCTACAGAACTTATTGCCAAGTATGGTCTTGATGGACAGGGAATTTACGAAAGTGTAAAAAGTTTTTTGGGATAAAGTAAATAATAAAAGAGTATGAAATAGCGACGGGTGGACGAAATGTCTGCCCGTTATTATTTTCCACCGGACGGAAAATGTGTGGTTTTGGATTTTTTGTTGAATGTGAAAATCTCAAAAAAATAAGTTGCATTATATGAATCAGGATAGTAATATGGTATAATGTATTTGTATCAAAATAAAAAGAGAGGAGACACGAATGAAAAAGGGAAAAAAGGAAATTAACAAGGAAACCCTCAGCAGAGTTAAAAACCTGCGAATTATTGATGATGCGTTTTTCAGGGTTATAGCAAGCCATAAGTTAGTCTGTCAGGAAATGCTGCGAACACTTCTTGATGACGAGATGCTCATTGTGAAAAAGGTGACGCCCCAGAAAAGTGAATCAAGCCTGGAAAGGGAAGTGATTCTTGATGCATTATGTGAGCTTGGAGACGGAACCCTGTGTAACATTGAGATGCAAAAATCAAATTCAAATGACGACATTAAAAGAGTAAGATTTCATGCCTCAATACTTACCGTTAACCACACTCCAAAAAGCACAAAGTTCAGTGACATTCCGAACATCAAAATTCTGTACATAACGGAATATGACGCACTGGGAAATGGTCAGGCCGTAACCCACATATCAAGATGCCAGATGACAGATGATGTGTACAGGCCGATTAATGATGGGGAAGACATCGTATTTGCAAATGCCAGGAGTGATGAGGAAAATAAATACACTCATTTATTAAAGTTGTTTTTGCAAAAAGAAAGCTTTGATGATAAAATGTACCCAGAATTAAGCAAAACCATAAAATATTACAAGGATTCTGAGGAAGGACGTGAGATTATGTGTGAAATAGTCGAAGAATACGCAAAAGAGATATATGCCGATGAACTTGCAAAAAAAGACGCTGAACTTGCAGAAAAACTTGCAGAGAAGGATGCAGAACTTGCTAAGAGGGATGCAAAACTTGCTGAAAAGGATGCTGAAATCAAAGCGGTAACTGCAGAAAAGGATGCTGAGATTGCAGAACTGAGAAAGTTACTTAATGAGAAAAACTGACAGTAATAACGACGGGTGGACGTAATGTCTGCCCGTTATTTTTATAGGTCGTGACCCTGTTGAGCTCGCGAAGCGTGCGAAATATAAACCACCCGCTATGCGGGTGCGCGGTGTTTGTTATACAAAAAAAATCACCTTTCCGTTATAATAAGGTTGTTCAAGCCAATTTATAACGAAGGAAAGGTGATTTTAATGGCCAATAAGGCAAATAGTTTAGCACACACTAAATGGATGTGTAAATACCACATAGTGTTCACTCAAGCAGCAGTACCGACGTTCCATAACGGAGGATGCCAGTGAAAACATCTATTCTTCATCCACATTTTGGTTAATTGTAAGTGCATCAAGGGACATTTTCATAATTCTTTCAACTTCATCTTCAGGAAGTGCAACGTGTTTGGCCAATTCCTCAAGAGTAGGTGTGCGGTCAAGTTTTTTGCTCAATTCGATAGAGGCGCGGTCAAGCTCGTTTGCGCGGTCCACAGTGTGAGCATAAATTCTTGCAGAGGTGTTTTGCTCAAGAATGGCATCTTCCAATGCCTTTACTATTGTTGAGGTTAAGTGATTGTGAAAGCTTTCAAGGTCTTTTTCAGAGACTGTAAAATCACAAACTGGGATTTCTTTACATAATGTGTCAGTATAAGTGAGGATTCCCTCAATTAATCCCAAGTTTCCCTCTTGAATGAGATCTCCGAAAGAGACACCCTTTCCTTTGTAACTTTCAACAATTGTCAAAACCTTGTTTAAATTTCCTTCTACAAGCTGATTTACAGTTTCTTTGTTGTCAGGAGCAACAATGAGCTCCGAAAGGAGTTCAAGTTCTTTTTCTTCCGCGGGGGAAGAGACATTACAGATTTCTTCCATATACATATCAATAAATTTTTTTTCAAGAGAATCCTCCGCAGTTTTTGAATACGTATGAGTAGCGCTGCCTGTTTTTATTTCTTTTTCCGTGGAAATATATCCCTTGATTGTAATTTTGTTTTCTAAAAGATAATCGTAAACTAATTGATACATGGAATCATCATCAATTACGTCCTTTAAGGCATTCTGAATTTCTTCCATTGTGAGAGTGCCATTGTTAATGTTTGCAGATTCAATTAAAAAGGTCAGCATTTCGTGGAATAAAGCTTTTTTATCATTATTATTTTCCATTTTTTCACTCCGTTAATTCGTATTGTTTATCGTTGAATTATTTTATAATAAATGATAAAATAACGCAATAAGGTAGTAGTGAAATGTGTTTAAAAAGTATGTAAAAATGGAAAGGATGGCACTGATGAAAAGAAAAATTGGTATAATGATGCTTGTCGGAATGTTGTCGTTCACATTGCTCGGCTGTGAAAAAACAGAGGAAAAGAAACCGGAAAAAATTCCGGTTGATGAAGTTAGTGAAGAGACTGTAAAAATAGATGAGGTATATGAGCAGCTTTTTGATTTGGAAAATCCAGTCTCGATTCAGGTGCAGATATCTGATGAGGAATTAAATAAATTACAGGAAGACTACGATTATTATGATGGAATAAATTCAAAATCACCTATTTACAGAATGGCTGATAAAGTTATTATTTCAGTTGGGGATGCCGTGTATGAAATAGAAGAGGTAGGAATAAGATTAAAAGGAAATACCTCGAGAGTTCCTGTATATGATGAAGACACGGGAGAGATGAACCTTTCACATTACAGATTAAGCTTTAATGAGACCTTTGATGACGAGGATTACTATGGTGAGGATGCAAAAGAGTGGGACAGTGAAGAGGAAAAGCAGGAAAGAAAAGACAGAAGGTTTGCATCACTCAAGGGGTTGGAAGTTAAGTGGAATAAAAATATGGACGGCACTCACATAAGAGAGCTTTATGCATATGATATGTTCAGGGAATACGGGGTTTATGCCCAGAGGGTTAATTTGTGCTCTTTTGGCATGAATGGTGAAAATTTTGGACTTGTGAATATCTATGAGCCGGTAGATAAAGAGTTTATTGAGAAACATTTCCCTAAGGAGGACCAGGGAGGAGATTTGTATAAGGTAGCCTGGACATATAAGCCGGCAAACTATGTTGAGAGCAGTGTTACTTACGGTGTTGAAGATCCGGATAAAGGAATGTTTTACAATTACGACTTAAAGACAAACCGCTCAGAATCAAAGCATGAAAACCTAGAAAATATGCTGAAAGTAATTAATGATGATAACTCTACAAAAGAAGATTTTGAGAGCGTAATTGATACGGAATATCTTGAGAAATTCATGGCGGTAAGTTATTTTGTGGGAAACCCTGATGATTACAGAAATAATTACAATAATCATTATGTGTATTTTTCTGCCAGCACGGGAAAGGCTTATTTTATTCCTTATGACTATGACAGATGTCTTGGAATTACTTATGGCTGGAATCCGGATGCAACAGGTATGACAGTGGTATCACCTTATTCAGAGGATGCAGAGGGACTTGGCAGGGAGCAGGTAAATCCTTTTATCTGGAAAGCTGTTTTGAATGATGATGCATATTGTAAGGAAGGTTATGATAAGGTATTAAGTGAAATTGCAGGTGGAGATTGGCTTAAGGATGAGAATTTCAATGCGTATTATGAAACTGCTAAGGAAAATTATGAAGAGGTCACAGAGCCTACAATTGACTTTGCAAATGTAGATGAGGAGTTCCCTGGATTTTCACTTGAAGGGGACTATACATCAAATGATGACAGCAATATGTCTTTTACAGAGTATTGTAAGAGAATATTGGAAAGCTATAACTCAGAAGAGTAGAAATGTATACACACCGGGACAGAAATGTTCTGGTGTTATTATGCTTATAAAGAAATGGAGATTTGAGATGATTTATAACAATGTTTTAGAGGCCATAGGTCACACACCGATTATTCGACTTAACAAAATGGTGGACGAAAACAGTGCAGAGGTTCTTGTTAAGTTTGAGGGCTTAAATGTAGGCGGCTCAATAAAGACTAGAACAGCTTACAATATGATTATTGAAGCGGAGAGGAAAAATCTTATAAACAAAGACACCATAATTGTGGAACCGACAAGTGGAAATCAGGGAATTGGTCTTGCACTGGTGGGTGCGGTAAGAGGCTATAAAACTGTAATTATTATGCCTGATTCAGTAAGTGAAGAGAGAAGAAAATTAGTAAAGCATTATGGAGCAGAGGTTATTCTTATTCATGATGATGGAAATATTGGAGAATGTATAGAAGAATGTCTTCAGACAGCCCTTCGAATGGCAAAAGAAGATAAAAATGTATTTGTTCCACAGCAGTTTGAAAATCCGGCAAATCCAATGGCACATAAAAATCACACTGCATTGGAAATCATGGAGCAGGTAGCAGGACATATTGATGGTTTCTGCTCAGGAATTGGAACGGGGGGAACAATCACAGGAATAGGCGAAGTGTTGAAGGCACAGTATCCGAATATTGAAATATGGGCAGTAGAGCCTGAAAATGCAGCAATTTTGGCCGGAGGTGATATTGGGACTCATCTGCAGATGGGTATAGGAGATGGTGTAATACCAGAAATTTTAAATCTGAACATATATGATGACATCTGTGTGATTACTGATGAAGAGGCGATTCAGACAGCGAAGGATTTAGCCGCAAAAGAAGGGCTTATGTGTGGAATATCCAGTGGTACAAATGTGTGTGCTGCTTTGAAACTTGCAAAGAAGCTTGGAAAAGGAAAGACAGTTGTCACTGTTTTACCGGATACGGCGGAGAGATATTTCTCAACACCGCTGTTTGAGGATTAGTGGATTTAGAATTTTAAAGCTGAAGGAAATATGGGTTTATGAAAAAAATGTACTCTCGGAAAGACATATGCGAAAAAGATTTCGAGAGTATATAATAATTTAGCGGAGGCAGAACATGGAATTTGGAAAAGGATTTTGGAAAACATTAGAAGCAGGTGTAGAGAGAGAATGGGTTATTACAAATGGTATCGGTGGATATTGCGGAAGCAGTATTATTAATGCATGTGCCAGAATGCATCATGCATATCTTGTGGCAAGTCTCAGACCGCCAGTAGAGCGTTATGCAGTTCTTAATAAGACAGATGAGAAAATTACCATTGGAGACAGGGAATATTCCTTTGCCACAAATCAGAGACCAGGTGGATGGAATGACAATGGGCAGAATTACCTTCAGAGGTTTATATATGATGAGCTTCCACATTTTGTGTATCAGGCAGAGGGAACTTTCATTACAAAGACTTTGGCAATGGAGTGGGAAAAGAATACGGTAGCCATTGGCTATGATATAATGAACGGACCTGAGGCTGCAGTTTATGAGATTACCCCGTTTTTTACTTATCGTGATCACAGCTCAAGAATGGAAAAATCAGAGCTTAAATTCGAAATGGATTTTCCGGGAAAAAAGACATTGAAGCTGGTTCCAAAGAAGAATAAAAAGGTTGCCATTAAGTTTTATGCAAGTAATGGTAAGTTTGTGGAAAGTGAGGAAAAATACGACCACGACATGCTTTTACAGACAGAGATTACAACCGGTGGAGAGCCAATAAGCAACAGCTTCACACCATATAAGGTTGTGGTTAAGCTGGCACCATATGAACATAAAAGGGTTTCGGTTATCTGTTCCATAGAAAATAAATTTGAAAAGGATGCATTTAAGACAATAGAGCTGGCAACAGAGAGAATAAAAGGCATTAAGGCAAATGCAGGCTATACAGATGAGTTTGCCAATTCACTTGTGCAGGCTGCAGACCAGTTTGTTGTCATGAGAGATTCCACAAAGAATAAGACAATTATGGCCGGTTATCCATGGTTTACAGACTGGGGAAGAGACACAATGATTGCACTCCAGGGACTTACACTTTGCACAAAGAGATTTGAAGATGCAAAAAGCATTCTTAAGTCTTTTGCCCAGTATGTTGACAAGGGACTTGTGCCAAATGTATTTCCTGATGCGGGATTGAAACCGGGATACAATACTGTTGATGCATCACTCTGGTATTTTTATTCTGTGGATAAATTCCTTTCATATACCGGTAAGGGTGAGGATTACCAGTTTATAAAGGATGAGATTTTTGAAAAGCTTGAGGAAATAATATACTATTACAGCAAGGGAACAGATTTTTCGATTTACATGGAAGAGGACGGACTTATCCATGCTGGCGGCGGATATGACCAGGTTACATGGATGGATGTTCGAGTGGGGACCTGGGTTGTTACACCTCGACATGGAAAGCCAGTAGAGATAAATGCCCTTTGGTACAACGCTCTCAGGGTGATGGAAAAATTGAGTGCACGTTTTGGAAAATGTTCAAAATACGGCTGGGAGTCTGAAGAGTATGGTAACCTTGCGGCAAAGGTTAAGGAATCTTTTAATAAAGAATTCTGGAATAAAAAAGAAAAATGTCTTTATGATGTTGTGGATAACGATGAAAAAGATGACAAAATCAGACCGAACCAGATTTATGCAGTGTCACTTCCATACACAATGTTAAGTCCTGACAAGGAAAAGTCAGTTGTTGAGAAAGTGATAACAAAGCTTTACGGAACCTATGGTTTGAGGACATTGAATAAAGAGAATCCTGAATATCAGCCGTATTACAAGGGAAAGCTTCGTGACAGGGATGCTGCTTATCACCAGGGAACAACCTGGGCATATCCATTGGGGGCACTTGTTACTGCATATATGAAGGTGTTTGGCAAAAACGAGGACGCGAAGGAATATGCATTACATCTCATTGAGCCACTAAAAGACCATCTCACAGATGGCTGTGTGGGTTCAATTGCGGAAATTTTTGATGGAAATGAGCCTAATGTTTCAAGGGGGGCTTATGCGCAGGCATGGAGTGTGGGTGAAATATTGAGAGCATACACAGAGGATATTTTGGCATAAAGTACTAATAAATGTAGATTGGAGTGTACGAAG
Source organism: Lachnospiraceae bacterium (assembly GCA_050309585.1). Classification (GTDB taxonomy): domain Bacteria; phylum Bacillota; class Clostridia; order Lachnospirales; family Lachnospiraceae; genus Bovifimicola. The sequence goes on along the minus strand of JBNRML010000073.1, from coordinate 9,372 downwards.
ATTTGGAAAGAGAAGAATTAATAGCAGAGTTGAAAAACGTAATAAACGAAAGCCTTCTTCGAATTGTGATTAGCAATCCAAGAATTAAGGATGGAATTACAAAAATAAAAATACGCCCGGTAATGTTAAATGGGGTATTAAGCTACCAGTCTACAGAATACATTGGAACTCAGGTATTTCATAAAAATTATGATGATGACGAAATAGCCAGGTATGTTGAAAAAATGATTGTTAACAGCTTTAAGCAGTGTGAGATTCTGACCAGAAATGTGACAGAGACCATACTTGTGAGCAAAAAGGGAAAGATAACACTAAACAGAAAGAAATCAGATGTTAATTCAGTAAAAATTCCTGAGAACATAAAAATGGATTTAAATCATAACAGGAAGAAAAATTACATTCTTGAGGAGGGAATTCCGGTTCCTTTCCTCGTGGATTTAGGAGTGATGAACAATAAAGGTGAAGTACTAAAACCTAAATATGATAAGTTTAAGCAGATAAACAGATTTCTTGAGTTTATCAGGGATGTGGTTATGGAGCTTCCAGGTGACAGGGAATTAAAGATAATTGATTTTGGTTGTGGAAAAAGCTATCTGACATTTGCAATATATTATTACCTTCACGATTTATGCGGACTTGATGTGTCCATAACAGGTCTGGATTTGAAAAAGGATGTCATTGAAAAGTGCAATAATCTGAGTAATAAATATGGCTATGACAAGCTCACATTTAAGCTGGGTGATATTGCTGAATATCAGGGGGCAAATCAGGTGGATATGGTGGTGACACTTCATGCCTGTGATACTGCAACAGATTATGCGCTTTACAAAGCAGTGATTTGGAATGCAAAGGTTATCTTGTCTGTGCCATGCTGTCAGCATGAGGTTAATAAGCAGATTAAGAATGAGCTTATGTCACCCGTTCTTGAGTATGGAATTCTAAAGGACAGGCTGTCTGCCATTATGACGGATGCAATCAGGGCAGAAATGTTGAAAACAAAGGGATATAAAACAGAGATTCTCGAATTTATTGATATGGAGCATACCCCTAAAAATCTCCTTATAAGGGCAGTTAAGAAGAATGAAAAGGGAGATAAGGAAAAGATAGATAAACTAATTTCAGAGTTTGAAATTCAGCCAACCATTGTGAGTTTGTTAATGTAGGAATGGAGTTAAGATGAAAAAAGTAATTAGTAAATTATTTATTTTGATAATAGTTTTTGTTCTCATTGTTTTGGGATTGTTTTTTATTAACAGGGATAAAAGCAATAAAGACATGATAATAATGGGAGAGCCAACTCTGCCTACGGCGACTTTTATGGCTTCGGGGAGTGGCGTGGAAGACGGGGATATCGAAGTTAACGAATTATACGGATATACTTCAGCAATGGAAACGAAGTATATGAGGGATTCCATAACTCCAATAAACGGCAACAGAAATCTTGTTATGAGGATAAAGAATAATAGCAATATGGTTTTGGCTGCGGAATTTGAAGTGAGGTCACTGGATTGCCAGCGTCTGGTTGAAAATACAGAGGTGGCGAAGGAGGATATTGTTTCAGATGGCGATTACACAAATGTTATTATTCAGATTGACAATATGATTTCCGAAAATGTGGAGTACTATCTCACTGTTAAGTTGAAAACGGACAGACACGAAAGTGTGTATTTTTATACAAGAATATGCAATCTCACTGTTAACCACTGTAAGGAGCAGATTGAGTTTGCAAATAACTTCAGCAACTGTACTTTTAGTGATACTGATGCGAATCAGATAATTAGTTATATTGAGCCAAATCCTTCCCAGGACAATACAAACTTTGGAAATGTCACAATAAATTCAAGCTTCAGGCACATTACCTGGGGAGAACTGAAACCGGAAAAGGTGACTGCGCCTGTGGTGAAGATACTTGACATTATCGGAGATGTGGGCTGCTACGAATTGGATTACAAAATCAGGGCCAAAAATGAATACGATACAGACCAGTATTATCATGTCTCTGAATATTTCAGGATTAAGTGGACAACTACGGAATTGTATCTCTTGGATTATCAGAGAAAGGTTAATCAGATATTTGATGACTCGAACCAGAATATTTCTGCATATAGAATAAATCTGGGAATTGCAGAAAATAATCAGGTTGAATACAGGGCAAGCGAGAATAATAATTATATTGCCTTTGTCAGGGGAAATGGTTTGTGGATGATGGATATAGGCAAAAATCAGATTCATCCTCTGTTCTCCTTTGAAGAGGTGGAAAATGCGGATATCAGGGATGCCCATAAAGAAAATGGTATTCAGATAGTATCTGTAGATGATAATGGAAACACAGAGTTTATTGTATTTGGCTATATGAACCGTGGAGAACATGAAGGTATGGTTGGGGTCAGCCTGTACAAATACTTGTACTCGAAAAATATTGTGGAGGAAAGGATATTCATTCCATTTACAAGACAGTATGAAATATTGAAGGAGACAATTGGAAAGCTCTCCTATGTGAATGACAAAAACGTAATGTTTTTGATGTTAAATGACAGTGTATTTTCTATTGATTTGGCAGGAAGTGAGTATGTACAGGTTATTTCAAACCTTAGAGAAGGCGGATATGCCGTTAACAGCAACGCAAGCATTATTGCATGGGAAACAGATGGTGACGGTGCAGGTGCAAGTAAAATAAGAATTCTTGATTTTGAAAATAACAAAGAGTATGAACTCAATGCAGATGAGGGAAATAAGCTTAAGGTGTTAGGTTTCGTTGACGATGACCTTTGCTATGGCAATGCTAAAATTGAGGATATTATCCGTGACCAGAATGGAAATGTAACTGTTGCAATGGAAAGCATGAAGATAATTAATATGAATGGAGAGCAGCTTAAGGAATATAAAAAGGAGGGATTATATATTTCTAGTGTTGAAATTTCCTCTAATATGATTAACCTTAAAAGACTAAAGAGGGATGAAAATGGTGCATTTGTAAAGGCCGATGACTATCAGGTGTTTGGAAATGAAGAGGAAGATGTAAATGTAGTTTCTGTAGATACTATTTCCACAGATTTGAAAAAGACGGAGTACGTTCTTAAATTTGTCAAGAAGGTAACATCTTCCAATCCGTTGAAGGAAATTAACTTGAAGGAAATCAGATTCAGTGAGGAAAATGCCCTGAGTATTAGAGAGTTAATATCGGATGATGACAAATATTATGTGTACGGAAGGGGCGGGGTTGCACTCATAACAACAGAGGTGGCCGATGCGGTGAAAAAGGCTGATGAAATTGCAGGTGTTGTTACAAAAGGCAGCGGTGACTATGTTTGGCAAAGACTCAGCAGACCGATGGAATACAGTATCTCAGGGTTAATTCCTCAGACAGCAGCTCAGGAAGAAAATGGTGAATTGGCAGCCTGTCTTAAAATGTTATTAGAGTATAATGGTTCAATCACTGATGTGGCCGGTGAACTGGCAGCAGGCAAAAACGCAATGGAAATTTTAAACGGCAAAATAGATGGCAGGCAGGGATATGATCTCACGGGCTGCAGCTTCACGGAAATGCTTTATTATGTATGTAAGGGACAGCCGGTAATGGGGCAGCTGAACGGAAATCATTATGTGCTTATTGTAGGATATGATTTTTATAATGCCGTGTTGTTTGATCCGGCGACTGGCACAACTTACAAGAACGGTCAGGAAGAAACTACGGCAATGTTTGAGGAATATGGAAATAAATTTTTTGTGGTATACTAATGCATTATTACGCAAATCGTCTGCGGAATGGAGATTAGTATGAGTTGATATTGGGACTGATTTATGGTATATTACATACCAAAGGTAGTTCGAAAATAGAGATATTGTGGAGTGGAAATACAAAATGAAGTTTTTTAGTATGAAGAAGATTAAATCTTTTTTAATAGAGGCAGCAAAAGTGCTTATTGTATTGGCTTGCTGTGCAGGTTTGGGAATATTTATCGCAGTTGCTCAAAGGGCGAGCTCACCGGAAAAATATGCAGAGGAATATTTTTCTTTTTATGTTACAAACAATTATGAGGAAATGTATAAACGATTGCAATGTGAAGAATCAGAATTCATAAATTATGAGACCTTTGAGAATAAATGCATAGGTGAGAAAATATACGGTTCCATTACAGGATACAATATAAGCAAAGGTGTTAAACAGGGTAAGAAGATTACCTATGTAGCTACATATTATCTTGGTTCTGACAAAACACCGCACACATATACGATTACGCTGAACAGACAGAAAAAGAATGTATATTTGTTTTTCCCAACCTGGAAGGTTTCATTAGAGAGGGAAATGATTCACGGATATAACATTAACGTTCCTGTTAACACTACTGTTAAACTGGATGGAAAAGACATTTCCAAATACAAAAAGGGAACAAATGAAGAGAAAACAACTGATAGCTATAAGATAGACAAGGTATTTTCTGGTGACCATACGATTTCAGTGAGCCTGGATGCTACTGGTGAAATAACCAAGACGCAGTATGTTTCCGATGATAATGAAACTATTGAGGTTACAACCAATGACTTTGCGATAAAGCCAGATGTTCAGCAGAAGATGTTTGAGTATTCAACATTTATTGTTAAAACAATTTACGAATACACCATGGATAAAAATAAGAATGCAGAAAATATCGCAATATTCTATGCAAATACTCCAGAGGCTCAGGATTCTGCCCGAGCAACCTATTCAGCATTTAGTAATGCCATCACGAAACCAAACGGAGCAACCTTAAAGATAATTAATATTAAGACCCTGTCACCGGCGATTCAGAATTTTTCATATCCGGACAGAGTTGTTGTGAAAGTAGATTTTGATTATGAGTTTGCGGCACTTACAGGTACCACAGCTATCGATGGAATTACACAGGAATACTATGGTGGTGGAAATGACACAGCCTTTGTTCATCTTGGATTTATTGATGATGCGTGGAAAATTATCAAGGTGGATATGAATTGTATTGATTACGGCAAATAGAAGCCTTCCTGGTAAAAGGGGCAGGTAGAAATTGGAGGTTTACAATGGGAATATTAACAACTGTAATTAAAAAGTCTGATGGTACGACACAGTCGGCCACACCATCAATTGTTTCAGCACATGAAGAAAAAAAGATGTTGGTTAACATTAATTCGGGTATTGAGGAATTAAAAACACAAAATCTAGAAAATACTAAATTCCTGAGAGGGATGAGCAGAAAAGTCGAAGAAGAATTTGCACATATGAAAGAGCTTCAGGAAAATAGTGCAAAGGTGGAGGTTAAAGCTGCAGTGGCAGAAAAACCAGTAGTAACATTTGATGCCTCTGCTGTTCTTGAAAGTATTGAGAATGTCCAGAATTCAATTACAAAAGATATTTCAGATATTCAGAATTCGATTACAAAAGATATTTCAGATATTCAGAATTCAATTGCAAGAGATATTTCAGATGTTCAGCAGTCGATTGCAAGAGAGATTTCAGATGTTCAGGGAATGATTTCAGATGGATTGAGTGGCGACGATGGAAAGCAGAATGAAATCGCTGCAAAGCAGGAAGTAATATTAGAGCAGTTGGAGAGTGTTCGGGAAACAGTTGCGAATGCATCACAGTTGTTGGAAGAACTCAGCACTAAAGTGGACAGAGTAGCCACGATGCCTTCGATGATTAAGTCAATTGTTGAACATAACAATACAGAAAATGAGAAGAAAATAGAAGAATTAATCACAGAAATTAATGATAAAGAAAGAAGCAAATTTGACAGCATGAAGACACTGATTAGTATAAATTTATGGGTGTCACTTCTGACTGTGGCAACACTTATTGCAAGGGTGTTGGGGATAATATAGCAAAAAATGAGAGCATATCACTGGTCGCGGTGATATGCTCTTTTAAGACCTGTTACAAATAGATACCTGTTTTTTTACATTTTCTTCGCCCTGTCAACATCTGCCTTTGTGATTTCGTGGTCTGAGTATCGTGCCTCCTTGTATAATTCTGTAAGCTGTTCTGTGTCAGAATTCACAGTGGTTTTAATGGCATTGTTAATCTGGTCAGGTGTGTAGCTCTTCCTTAAGACAATTCTATTATCCTTCTTTGTGGCCTGATTCACGGTTGAAACAAAAATTTTTCGAATCTTCTCCCTGTTTGTGAGAAAAAGACCATGGCTTTTCTCTTCGTCCTTTGAATCTGTAATATCATTTACCCTGGTTTTCTTTTCTGTTTTCTTGACAACATCACCGGTTCCGGTGTTTCTGTGCAGGTATTGTTTAATAAAGCTGTAAATGATGTAGAAAACAATCAATGAAAGAACAGTGAAAATAACAAACTGCATAATGTCAAAGAAAATGGTAAAAGCCTGTCCGAATTTTGATTGGTGGTACTCGCCCATAAGCTGTTCTACATTTCCGGCGGTCTGTGTGGTGGAGTTGACGGCAGAATCCGGTGGAAGCTCAATTGGGGCCGAGGTGTTTTTCTCTATACAGCCTACCATGGCTCTTGAAATTCTCTTGAAAAATTTTCCTATTACGTTAAATGAACTGTCAGAGAAAAATGTGTTAAGTGTCATAATAAAGAATATTGACACCAGGTTAAAAAGCCCTATGAGAGAAAGATTAACCGAAAAAGTATTGCCGAGTTCTTTTGAAAAAGTGTTGCTTCTTAGTGAATAGGCATAGAACTTATCCAGATATTTTCGAAGGAATGACAGAAGGAAAAATGCAATTCCCGTAACATAGGCAAAAGTGTTCAACTCCTTCGAAAGGGCAAATGTGGTCTGAATATAAACTATAATAAATGCAATGGTTGCTCCGGCGGGAACGTCTATGGCAATGTTGATTCTCTCGTTAACCTCAGTTTTCCAGAAGTTGAATGCCATTAACAGAAAACTGAAAGCAATTGTGCCCAGGAGAAATCTGTCTAAAACATTTGATGGAATAATTACTCCGGCAGCAACAAATAAGATGTGAATCATAAAGAACAAAATCAGGTTTTTGACATACCGTCTTGTAAAATAGTCAAGAACAACAATGCAGGTGATTACCACGATACCAATAAGCCAGGTCTCTGATGAACTCAGAAAAATCTGGCTGAAATAGGCATATATTAACGATGTAAACAAAATGCACATCAAAAGATAAGTGCATGTTCTGATAGATTTTAATATGTTTTTCAATTTGTCCTCCAGTCTGAAACGTTGAAGGTTTCACGGATTAATACTCTATATCCCATTTGATCATATCCCTTATTTCTTCGTTTACAGGGAATGGCTTAAGTTCAGGCACAATAAAGTATGAGTATGCACCCTTTAGTTTCGCCTCTTCATAGATTTCAATTATTTCTTTACTTCTCAAGTTTGAAATCACAATGTAATAAGTTCGCTCATTTATGTTTGAGAAACATCCTGATAATACATTTGCAAATGGTATGTTTGTCCCGGTGGAATTGATTCTTGACAATGCGGTATCAAGAGAAACCATATGGTTTCCACCACCACCTGATGGAACAGAAATCTGCTGGTTTGTGAATGTGTCGACACCATTTGTCTGGATGCCAACAGGAATACCCGATACAATAAACTTTTCAGCAATTGAGCTTGTAAGGCTTATTATCGCCTCTGTAAGTCTGTCATCCCTTGAGAAGGTCTGTGCATCGAGATTTAGTAAAAGAATGACTTCCTGGGATGATGTCATGAAAAATGTATTAACCTGAAGCTTTCCCTGTCTGGCAGTACTCTTGTAATTTATTTTTTTCATACTGTCATAGGGCTGATATTCACGGATGCCTTTAAATTCAAAAGGATCTTCAATAAGTGTGCTTTGGGTCACATGACTTCCTGTAATTGTATTAAATGGAATGTCAAAAAAGCTCACGTCAATTTTCTTTGGAAATACGTGGATTACATTGTGGTTATCTCTCTGGTCTGTAAGTGTGGACTGAAGAAATAAATCACTTGCAGTTATGTTTGAATTATGCATATAAAAGCATCCTCTTTTTGAACACACGAATTTTAAGGTTCTTGTAACGGACTGGTGTCCCATAACTGCAAATACATCATCTCTGTAGTAGTTATCTGTAACCGATGAGTTTTCCTCGTTTTCAAAGAGAAAGCTCTTTGGCATATCGAATTTCACGTGAAGCATTGGAAGAGGCAGAGTCTTGTCATTTGTAATTACTTCTTCCAACTCATTTTCCTCGCCGGCTATACAAAAATGATTCTTATATGTAATTTTCACGTCCAAATTTTTGTTCCAGTATTTTTTGTAGATATTCTGTTGCAGCCATACAAGAAATAATGTGGCTGCAAGGGCAATAAGTATGACCATAAATTCGGACCTCCGTTTCTAGTATGAGGTTACGCGTTGAAAGTTTTCTGTTGGAGCTGCGACAGAATCTAAAATATTTTGTATAATAGTTGATTTGTTGGAGTTTTTTGCAAGGTTTGTATATGAAATAATCCTGTGAGCAAGGACAGGAGCAGCAAGAGCCTTGACATCTTCAGGTGTGACATAATCCCTGCCCTGAATGGCTGCGTAAACCTGAACTGCGCGGAGTAATGCGAGAGTTCCACGAGGGCTTACGCCGGATGAAATAGAAGCATGGTTCCTTGTGGCATCAACAATTGACACAATATATTTTCTAATGGATTTATCAACATAAACAGACTTTGCTGTTTCAGACATTACAACAATGGTATCCTTTGAACATACAGGTTTAATGTCATCGATAGGATTGTTAGTGATGAAACGGTTCATAATGTCCAATTCCTCCTCAGGAGTAGGAAACCCCATTGAGAGCTGCATCATAAAACGGTCCATCTGGGCCTCAGGAAGAGGAAATGTTCCCGCGGTTTCCACCGGATTTTGTGTGGCAATAACAAAAAAAGGTTTGTCAAGAACCCTGGTCTGTCCGTCCACAGTGACCTGCTTTTCTTCCATACACTCTAAGAGGCTGGACTGGGTTCTCGGTGTGGCACGGTTAATTTCGTCTGCCAGAAGAATATTAGAAAAGACAGGACCCTCTACAAATTGGAATGAGTGGTTTTCCTGATTAAAAATATTCAGGCCGGTTACGTCAGAAGGAAGTAAGTCAGGTGTGAACTGTATACGGGAAAAGTTTCCTTCGATGGATTTTGCAAGTGATTTTGCAAGCATGGTTTTTCCTGTTCCCGGGGTATCCTCAAGAAGCACATGTCCGCCTGCAATAACAGATGTAATCACCATATCGATTACATTGGATTTACCGATAATGACCTTTCCGATATTCTCTTTTATTTCCTTGCTGATAGAGCTTATTTCTTTAATATCCATGTGTTTTCCTCCGATTCATTTTAGTGATTATTCTGTAAATAAACATGAAAAAATTATAACATAATTGAAATGCAT
>JBNRML010000072.1:0-13218 GCA_050309585.1 Lachnospiraceae bacterium | reverse complement strand
CTTGAAATCTATATGAAAAAGTGTCATAATTATAGATATTAAGAATCGTGTTTTTTAGTGTGAAATAAATTATGAAGGGAGGAGATATTGATGATTGATTTTCGTGAGTTGCCATTTCAAGAAGATGATTTGGAGGAACTCTTACAACTGGAGATTGATTTCGCTTTCCAACCTATTTTTGAAGCGAAGGATTTGAATTTATCAGCATATGAAGCATTAATGAGACCAAAAGGGAAGTCGCCACTTGTATTAATAGGGGAATACCAGCAAAGAGACAAATTGTACGTCATAGAACTTGCCACTTGCTTTGGAGCCGCTTTGGAATATAAGAAGCGTGGATATACAAAGGACATGTGTATAAATTCTTTTCCAAGTGAAGTGTTGAATGAAAGTCAGTCCAAGCTATATTATGAATTCTTTCCTGAGATGGCAGGCAGAGTGGTTGTGGAAATAGTTGAATATACAGAGTTGAGCAGAGATAAATGGGAAGATAAGAAAGCGGATATTGAGCAACACAGGATGAAAATATCATTAGATGACTATTCGACCGGAAATAATGATATAGCTGCAGTAGATGTATTTCATCCACATTATGTGAAGCTTGACCGTTCCCTGATTTCTAATATTCATATGGAGCAAAGTAAACAGAACACAGTTATTGGGCTGATAAAACACTTTCACAATAAGAATATAAAAGTGGTGGCTGAAGGAGTTGAAACCTTTGAAGAGCTGGATTACATGAGAAAATATACGGATGTGGATTTTTTTCAGGGTTACTATTTAGGAATGCCAAAGTAAATTAAAATTAATACATAATAGTATAGCCAACGCAGATTATCATATGTGTTCTGTGTTGGCTATTACTACTTGTAAGTGGAAAATAATATTGACAGGTGACAATATTTAGAGTTATAATGACAAGTGCTATATATAACATGTGTTATATATAGCACTTAGTATATATAACGTATGTTATAAGAGAAAGGTGAGAGGATGCCGGCAAAAAGAAAAATCAATAAAGAGGACATTGTAAATATATGTGTCCAGATAATCAGGCAGGAGGGAATGAAAGGGCTGAATGCCAGAAAAGTTGCAAAGGAGCTTGGGTGCTCAACCCAGCCGATTTTCTACATTTATTCAAATCTGGAGGAGATGAAAAATGATGCATTGGAGAAGATAGCGCAGATATTTTATGGTGCGATTTTGAAGAGCAATTCTGACAAGACTGTTTATAAGGATATAGGTAAAAATTACATAAGGTTTGCAAAGGATGAGCCGATGTTTTTCAACCTGTTATTTAACAGTGACGAAAATAAAGAGATGCAGCATTTTGTGGACTTAACGGCGTCTTCATATGAAATACTGGAAACTCTGTCTGCACAGTCTGGATTGTCAAAGGAGGACGCGGTAAATTTCCATCTGAGAATGTGGCTTTATGTTAATGGCATAGCTAATCTGGTGGCAAACAGGACTGTTAATTTTACGGATGAGGATATCGATCAATTGTTGAGCGAGCAGTATTTGTCTATGATTTTATATGAAGTCAGAAGAGGAAAGCTTGATGAGAAGGTATTGGACATATTTTTTAATACAAATAAAAAGGATGAATAGAAATGGAAAAGATAATTGAAGTAACTAATTTAACTAAAGAGTATAAAGGAAAGAGGGCAGTTGATGAGCTGTCATTTGATGTCTACAAGGGTGAAATATTAGGTTTGCTTGGACCGAATGGAAGTGGAAAAAGCACCACAATTAATTCTATTCTTTCACTGCTGAAATATCAGAGTGGAACCATAAAAATATTTGGTAAAGAGATGAAGCCGGATTCATATGATATTAAATCAAAAATCGGAGTTATCTTTCAGGATGTTGCAGTGTTTGAGGAATTAAGTGTATATGACAATATCAATTATTTTTGTGGTTTATATATAAAAGACAAGGCATTAAGACAGCAGTATGTTGAAGATGCGATTAATCTGGTTGGCTTAGGTGAGTTCAAAAAATACCTGCCGAAGCAGCTGTCGGGAGGTCTGTTGAGAAGACTCAATATTGCATGTGGAATTTCCCATAAACCTGAGCTTATATTCCTGGATGAACCCACAGTAGCAGTTGACCCTCAAAGCAGAAATAACATTCTGGATGGAATAAAGAAATTGAGGGATAATGGAGCAACAATAGTATACACAACTCATTATATGGAAGAGGTAGAGATACTGTGTGACAGAATAATCATCATTGACAGGGGCAGGATAATTGCCCAGGGAACCAGTGATGAGCTCAAGGCACAGGCAAATATTGAGGAAAAGATAGAACGTGTTGGACCTACATTAAATGATGTATTTCTTAAACTCACGGGAAAGGAATTGAGGGATTAATGTTTATTCACAATTTAAAATACACCATAAAGACCTTGTTCAGAAATAAAATTCTGATTTTCTGGACATTTGCTTTTCCAATAATTCTGGGAATTTTCTTTAATATGGCATTTTCGAATATTGAAAGTGATGAGGTACTTAAAGTATTCGATATTGCTGTTGTAGATAATGATGAATTTAAATCACAGGTTATTTTTAAGGAAGCATTTAATGAATTGTCAAGTGATGAAAATGAGGATAAGCTGTTTAATATCTTTTATGTGGATGAGGATAAAGCAGACAAAATGTTAGACGACTCTGACATAGAGGGCTACATAGTTTTTAAAGATGATGAGCCACAGATTGTTATCAAAGAAAATGGAATGTATCAGACAATAATAAGCTTTGTTGTAAATGAGATAAGACAGAATATGGTTATTATCTCAGACCTTACTAAGGCAGCAGTTGGAAATGAGATGCAGTCTGGAAACACGTCCGTTGATGTTGAGAGTATTACGGCAGGTATCTTAAGCAAAGTAAATGATAAAAAGGTTAATCTTACTGACATATCAAGTTCAAATTTGAGCTATATGCAGATAGAATTTTACACCTTGATAGCCATGGCATGTATGTATGGCGGTATACTTGGCCTCACGGCCATAAATAACTGCCTCGCCAACATGAGCAGCAAAGGCAAGAGAATAAGTGTTTCTCCAAACAGAAAGGGAATTGTTGTGTTAAGTTCTGCAATGGGGGCATACATTGTAAGTCTTGTTGGACTTGTCATATTATTACTTTTTTTAAAGTTTGTCATCAAAGTTGATTTTGGTGATAATGCACTACTTGTGGTTTTGCTTTCTCTTGTGGGAGATATGGCAGGAATATCACTTGGAATACTGAATGCCTGTCTTTTCAGGGTTTCAGAAGGTGCAAAGGTGGGAATTAACATTGCAATTACCATGTTCTTTGCTGTCTTATCAGGAATGATGGGTGTTACATTAAAGTATGTGATTGATAAAAATGCTCCGATTGTTAATCTCGTTAATCCAAACAACCTTATAACAGACGGATTTTACTCACTTTATTATTACGATACACTGGATAGATATTTTAGAGATATTAGATATTTGATTTATTTTATTGTCATTGCCCTATTTATCTCTTTCATAAGTCTCAGGAGGGAACAATATGACAGTATTTAGCACTATTTTAAAGATACTTAATAAATTAAAGGGAATGCTCATTCTGTATACAGGTATTCTGATTGCGATAACTGCCCTTAATCAGACATCAGACAGTATTACTGAGTTTGAGGAGTCAAAACCTGACCTTCTTATCATAAATGAGGACCGGGATGACACGGTAACAAAAGGATTTACAGCATATCTGAAGGAGCATTGCAATATTAAGAATATTGATGCAGATGATAAAGAAAAAATTGGTGATGCCCTTTTTTACAGAGATGTAAATTATGTCCTGTACATACCTGAAAATTTTGGCAGAGACCTGTTAGAAGGTAAGGAACCAAGCCTTGAATACAAGTCCACAGGGGATGAAAATGCGGCATATTGTCAGATGATAGTGGAAAAATATATAAGGGTTGCAATGATTTACAAGGATTATTATGAAGGGGAGGAGCTTACAGGTAAGGTTTTGGATGTAGTTGAAAATGATACCCAAATTAAATTAAAAACAACACTAGACACTTCAAGCCTGAGTAGTATGACAAGGTACTTCAATTTCCTGAATTATGCACTTCTGGCCGGCTGCGTATATTGTATCAGTATGATACTTGCAAGCTTAAAAGAGGAAAATGTAAGAAAACGAACTATTATAAGTGCTTTTAATTACAAAAAATACAATCGTATAGTGCTCGTGTCTTTATCAATAGTCATAATGGCAATGTGGGGTATGTATATGCTTTTAAGTTTTATTCTGTTTAAAGGTAAGATGACTACTCCTAATGGAATTGCATTTATGATTAACTCACTGGTATTTGCCCTGTGCTGTTTATGCATAGGTTTCTTTATAGGGAATATCACTCAGAGTAAAGAAGCAATTGGTGGAATAGTAAATGTAGTTGCACTTGGAACATCATTTTTATGTGGATGCTTTGTACCATTTGACTACATGCCGGATTATGTAATCAAAATTGCACACATTCTTCCAACCTATTATTTTGTCATAAATAATGAAACAATAAAAACTATTGAGGCATTTGAAGGTGAAGCAATTAAAACACTTTTATTTAATGGTGGAATTGTTGTGGCATTCGCAGTGATGTTTATTATAATAACAAACTGCGTAAGCAGGAAAAAGCAAAGTAGGTAGATGTATGATTTTGTTGATTGATAATTATGACACCTGAGGGAAAAAATATGCTTAATAATTTTATCAAGTCCCCTGCAATAAAATAGAGGATTAAAACGGATAAAAATCTGGTATATGTTAATAATAATATATGTTAATTTTTTTGTGCAACATGATGATTATGGTAGTTTTTTTTCTTTACATTTTAATTAGAAATGCTATAATTGTTTTATGAAAGTTATCAGAAATAACTTCTCGGAATCTCAATGAATGAGATTCTAACCGAAAATTGATAACTTAATATCGTGAAGGAAAAGAAATTTACGAGAAATGGACATAAACATTGGACATAGCGGGTACTATGCCTTGAAAAATTTTATGGAGTCGTTTAAGATAACATTATTAAGGGACCAATCTTAATAATGAATCTTGGAATGCCTCGACTGACGGCATTTCCCAGGCATAAAGATGTTGTAGCATCATGATGCCGTAGAGGCGGCAGTACCACATCTTTGTAGAGCGGTGTCTGCCGTCTTCTAATTTATAGTCTTCTTTCTCACGTTTGTTAGAACGTTCCACGGAAGTTCTTCCGTCAAATTCCTTTTCCCATGCTTTACTGTCTCTTGGCGGTATGTTAAATAACCTTGGATTGTCATCGGTAAAGATATGTACGGTTCTGCCGTATTTCGCCGTTGAACAGGGATGCTCGCAGAAACAGCCACGTTTTCGGTCTGCTTTTGGGCACCGGTATTTCGCTCTGTGTTTGGCAGCCTCATATCCATCTTTATGCATACGTAAGCCCAACTTGCAGATAGGAATCCCATCCTTATCAATGGTGAAATCATCCTTATAGGTAAAATGTCCGGCATGTCCGGGATTGAGGTCAATAAAGGGTGTGATATTTTCCTGTCTGCAGTATTCATAGACAGGGTAAGCATCATGGGCCGAGTCCAGAAGGAGTTTCTCAATACGGAATTCCGGAAGGTAAGCTTTCATGGTGAAAAAAGAATGTAGAAAAGAAAGCATGTCATGCCGGGAAGCCCTTTCTAAAAGCGGAAATACAGGAAGATCACTATAGGAGTCGGAAGCCACATACATGTAGAGGTGGTAACCAAAAAAATAACATTCCCGATGAGAATCCCATCCCCAGTTACAGTCCGGCTGAGAATAATGGCGTTTGCAGTTACAGGAGGTACAGCCGTTTTCCTTACATTTGCAGGTACGTTTTTTTCTCTGTTGTGCTGCGGTCCGGACAGGAGTGCCGTCACCAGCAAGAGCCAGATGGTCTGGATTGATCAAGCCTTTACGGATGGAAAGATCCAGAAACTGATGCTTATAGAGACGGAAAGCAAGAAAAAACGGATTTTCCGGTTTCAGCTGCCAGCGTTCCAGCAGAGGAAGAAGTTTGGAAGCAGTGCTGGAAGAGTCACAGGGAGTCTTATCGCCTTTCTTTTTCCCCTTGGGGGGGGTTCATTTTAGGGAAACGGTCTTTCTGGGAAAGGTTGTTGGAATCATCCTGCCAGATACGGGAAAAGAAATCATAAAAAGTCCCGACGCCAGGAGTATCCCCGAAAGGGAATCCGCTGAGGATGGCATAAAGAGGGGTTTCCCTGAGCATGCGGCACCAGACAGTGATGGAAGTAACTTTCAGCTTTAAAGCAAGCAGGTAGGAGCGCAGCATACAGGATGGGAGCCGTGGTTCCGGTCCGAAAACAGAGTAGCATTCCTGCATCAGAGAATCCGTCTGGGAAAGATCAAGATACCAGAACTGCACGATATAATCCCAAGTGCTTTTGGAAAGCGCAAAGGGGTCGGGATAGAACTTAAGGAAATCGGATACAAAAGTATCCTGATAGGCGGCATGTCCGCCAGGATTACAAGGTAACAAAGAAATCGCCTCCAGTCGATTGAAATAAAATATAATCAATCGGCTTCGCCGCAAATTTTGGGCGATTTGTCAAGTGTTTTTTTGAAAAAAGTGGGTGAGTTTTTGCGATAGGGGTCTGAAAGTCTTATAAAATCAGGGCTGAAGATTCCGAGAAGTTATAGAATTTGAAAGGAGGATTGTGTAATGGACAAAAAAGCAATGTATAAACTTAGTTATGGTCTTTTTGTTCTTACTGCAAAAGAGGGTGAAAAAGATAATGGCTGTATCATTAATACAGCTATCCAGGCAGCTTCGGCACCAAATCAGATAAGCATTTGTGTAAATAAGGCAAACTACACTCATGATATGATTATGAGAACTGGGAAGTTTACGGTTTCAGTTATCAGTCAGAAGGCAAAGTTTGATTTATTTAAGCATTTTGGTTTTCAGACGGGAAGGGAAGTAAATAAGTTTGCGGAATTTACAGCGTGTAAAAGAGGCGAAAATGATATTTACTACATTACGGAAGGAACCAATGCGTATATATCAGTGAAGGTTGATAAGACAGAGGATTTAGGCTCACATACTATGTTTATTGGAGAAATAACAGATATGGAGGTTTTGAGTGGTGATGCTTCCACGACATACGAATATTATATGAATAATATTAAGCCTAAACCACAGGAAGTTGGAAAGACAGAGGACGGGCAGACAATCTGGAGATGCACAATATGTGGATACGAATATGTAGGAGAAGAATTACCGGAGGATTTTATTTGCCCACTTTGCAAGCATCCGGCATCTGATTTTGAAAAAGTTATTAAAATGGAGGATAAAAAAATGGAAAACAAATACGCAGGAACAAAAACAGAAAAAAATCTTTGGGAGGCATTTGCAGGTGAATCACAGGCAAGAAACAAGTACACTTATTTTGCATCTGTAGCAAAAAAAGCAGGCTACGAGCAGATTGCAGCACTTTTCCTTCAGACTGCTGAAAATGAAAAAGAGCATGCAAAACTTTGGTTTAAGGCACTTGGACAGCTTGGTGATACACCGGAAAATCTTCTTCACGCTGCAGAAGGTGAAAATGCTGAGTGGACAGACATGTATGAGAGAATGGCCAAGGATGCAGAGGAAGAAGGATTTACAGAATTAGCTGCCCAGTTCAGGGGAGTTGCCGCAATTGAGAAAATGCATGAAGAAAGATACCGTGCGCTTCTTAAAAATGTTGAGGCAATGGAAGTATTTAAGAAGAGTGGTGTGACAATGTGGGAGTGCCGTAACTGTGGACACGTGGTTGTTGGTCTTGAGGCACCTGAGGTTTGTCCTGTATGTAATCATCCACAGGCATTCTTTGAAGTACGCAAAGAAAATTATTAATCAAAAAAGAGAGGTTTGTTATGAAGTTTTATGTATGTGAAACATGTGGGAACATTGTGGAAATGGTTAAAGAATCAGGAGTTCCGGTTATGTGCTGTGGACAAAAAATGAAGGAGCTTATTCCGGGAACTTCAGATGGTGCTGTGGAAAAACATGTACCGGTATATGAAATTGAAGGCAATAAAGTTACAGTTGCTGTTGGTTCGGTAGAACATCCGATGGCAGATGTTCACTATATTGAGTGGATTGTGGTTGAGACAGCTAAGGGTGCGCAGAAAAAGGCACTTAATCCAGGAGATAAACCATGTGCGGAGTTTGTATTAACAGAGGATGACTCTGTTGTGGCTGTATATGCTTATTGTAATCTTCACGGACTTTGGAAAGCAGAGTAATCGTTATTGATTGTTTGAAAAGCAGAGTAATCATTGTTGATTATTCAGAATTGAGGTTAATATGGACCGTTTAAAAGATAAGGTTATTATTGTAACAGGTTCTACCAGTTGAATTGGAATTGGTATTGCAAAGCTGTGTGCAAAAGAGGCGGCTCAGGTTGTTATTACCGGTCGTAATGTAGAGAGAGGACAGACTGTTGTAGACCAGATAGTGGCTGATGGAGGTAGGGCATGGTTTCATGCATTTGACCTCACTGATAAAGATTCCATGCATTGATTGCTGATGTTGCAGAGAAGTATTACCGTTTCTCATGAAGAATGAAAAGGGTGGTAATATTATAAATATTGGTTCGATGGCCAGTGTTGGAGGAGACCTTGGAACAATTGCATACGCATGTGCAAAGGCAGGTGTTGATAAACTCACCGAGTATGTAGCATGTATGTATGGCCAAAGTGGAATTCGTTGCAATTGTGTTCGTCCTGGTCTTATTGTTACACCTCAGAATGAAGCTCGTATCCCAGATGCACTTAAGGATATTTTCCTTTCAAATATTCTAGGAAAACGTTATGGTAAACCAGAAGATATAGCTAACCTGTGTGTGTACCTCGCTAGTGATGAAGCAGAATATATGAATGGACAGGTTCTGACATGTGACGGAGGTCTTAATTCACATACAACAACTGTTGCACAGTTTAGACAGATGTCTGGTCGTACCTGGTAATGGTAAGTAAACAATGAGTTTTATGGCAGAGCTGAATCTGAAGTTCAGCTCTGCCATTTTTGTATTATTTGTATTTGGTGTGATTGGAAAGTGTCGAAGGTGGAGATTTCTACCCAATTGACAAGTAAAGAACATTAGGGCAGAGAACAAAGGTGAGAATTTAATTGTATTAAGACTTTTTGAGAAGAAATCTCTACCCAAGATGCCAGATTTTCAAGATTGGATAGAGAAAATAAATAGAATCCAGAGAAAAAAGGGAAAAATTAATAAAAAATAAGAACTCAAATAAAAAAAAAATCTACCTAAATGAGAAATGTAATAAGATTGGGTAGAGAAAAAACATAAAATGTGTGAAAATAAGAGATAAACCAGAGAAAAGTATCTACCTAAAAAGAAGAAAATGGTGCATATGGGCAGAGAAAAGCTTGTGAAGCAAAAAAAACAACAATATGTGGTAGTGATTTATTTAAATATGTACTCTCGGAATCTTTTTCGCATATGCCTTTCTGAACATATTTTCACTGTACTTCTTCAGTTTTCTCGTCGTACACACCGTGTACGCACTGCGAAAACTTCATTGTCCAGTAAAAATCTATCTCAGAAACTCACATACAAAAGATTCAGAGAGTACATAAATGAGAATGGAGGAAAGAACTATGGGATTATTCGATGGAAAATTATTTGATTTTAATGGTGATGGAAAAGAGGATCCTTTTGAAGGATTTATGGGATTGCAGATGATGGCAGGAAGTCGTGAGGAGGCGATCGATGTCACAGGAGATGACACGTTTTATTTTGGAAATGATGTTGATGGTTTGAATGATGATGAGGGTTTATTATGACAATAAACAATATTGAAATTACAGTAGTCAGATCAAAGAGAAAGACTGTTGCCATTCAGATAACCCCTGACTTGACAGTTACGGTGAGAGCACCGAGAAGTGTATCAGAAAAAGAAATAGAGAGAATTCTCAGAGAAAAAGAAGCCTGGATTGTGAATAATCTGGAAAAAATGAAGAAAAAAAAGCGCATTTATGAAGGAATCTGCGAGGAAAAAGCACTTCAGCCTTTGACAAAGGAAGAAATAGAGGATTTGGCAGGAAAAGCCTTGAAATATATCCCACAGAGAGTAGAATATTTCTCAAAGATTGTTGGTGTGAATTATGGCAGGATTACGATTCGGAATCAGCGTACAAGGTGGGGAAGCTGCAGCAGTAAAGGAAATCTGAATTTCAACTGTCTTTTGATGCTGACACCACCCGAAGTGATTGATTATGTTGTGGTTCATGAGCTTTGCCACCGAAAAGAAATGAATCATTCAAAGGCATTCTGGGGGGAAGTTGAAAAGGTGCTTCCAGAGTATAAAAAATCGGTTAACTGGCTGAAAAATGAAGGGAGGTTATTATGCCATTTAAAATAGTTAGAAACGACATAACAAAAATGAATGTAGATGTCATAGTTAATACTGCAAATGAGGCACCAACATATGGTGATGGTGTTGATACGGCAGTGTATCATGCAGCTGGGGAAGATGAGTTACTTGTGGAGAGAGGGAAAATTGGCTGGATGAAAGAGGGTGAGGTGGCAATTACCAAAGGTTTCAAGCTTCCAGCCAGATATATTATCCATGCAGTCAGTCCTCTTTACATAGATGGAACTTTTAATGAAGAAAAAAAATTGCGTTCCTGTTACAGAAAAAGTTTAGAGCTTGCATATAAGAATAAATGCAAGACCATTGCTTTTCCTTTGATTTCCACAGGAAGCTACGGTTATCCTAAGGAAGAAGCGATGAGAATAGCTCTGGATGAGATTAATGTATTTCTTATGAAGCATGATATGATGATTTATCTTGTTGTGTTTGATACAGCATCCACAAAATTGGGGCTCAGTCTTTATCGTAACCTTGAAGCATATATTGATCATAATTATGTTTGCGATAAGAGAGAGAAGGAGTATGGTAATCGATATTTTGGTTCTATGCCGCGGGGGGCTGCAGGGTATAGCTCATATATGGAGGAGCGTAAGAAGGTTGAGAGGAGTGTTTTGCGTCCACTTTCGGAATTCGATGAATGTTGTGTGGTTAAGGAGACAGCAGATTTTGATTATCGGGAAATGGATGACGAATCATATGAGAATTTTCTGGCGGAAAATGAGTCTGCATTATTGGAGAGAATGAAGCATATTTCTGATTCTTTTCAACAATATTTGTTTTATTTAATTGAACAAAAAGGATTAAAGCATTCGGAAGTGTATAAGAGGGCAATTATTACTAAACAGTTGTTTTCTAAAATAAAGGTTAATGAAAATTATCATCCTGATAAGGCAACGGCAATGAGGTTGTGTGTTGGAGCTAAATTAAATATTGATGAAACAAAGGACTTGCTTGGCAGGGCGGGATACGCATTATCACCGTGTGACAAGAGGGATATTATTTTTTCCTTTTTTATAGAAAATCATGTGTATGATATGATTGAGATAGATATTGCCCTGGAGGAGCATGGTTTGCCATGCTTTATTGGTTGATTTACGTGAAGTGAGTTTATTTGTCAGGTCGCCTTCAAAGCGACCTGTTTTTTTTATCCTTATGCTATAGTTATCTCACGAAGCAAGTAAACATTTTTATGGAATTGGAGGAAATTATCATGAGAAAAGGATTAACGGAAATTGTATTTATTTTAGACAGAAGTGGTTCGATGAGCGGATTGGAGGCGGATACTATTGGTGGATATAATTCATTGATTAGAAAGCAGAAGGAAGAGGAAGGTGAGGCGTGTATTTCTACAGTTTTATTTGATGACAGGTGCGAAGTGTTACATGACAGGGTGAACATAGATGAGATTAATCCCATGACAGACAGAGAATACTGTGTGAGAGGCTGTACAGCACTTTTGGATGCCATTGGCGGTGCTATTCACCATATTGCAAATGTACATAAATATGCAAGAGAGGAGGACAGACCAGAAAAGACTTTATTTATTATTACTACTGATGGACAGGAAAATTCCAGCAGAATTTATTCATATGCTAAGGTAAGACGTATGGTGGAGCGACAGAAAGAGAAGTATGGATGGGAGTTTTTGTTTCTAGGAGCTAATATCGATGCAATTGCAGAGGCAGACAGATTTGGCATTAAGGCTAACAGGGCGGTGAATTATCATTGCGACAGTGAAGGAACAGCTGTTAATTATGCAGCTTTAAGCAAAGCAGTGAGCAGGGTAAGACATTGCGAAGATGTCAGGTGTGTAGAAATGGCATTAGAAGGATGGGATGATGATATTCGTAAGGATTACAGTAGGAGAAGAAAGTAAGGAAAAGCAGGAAGTAAGGAAAAGTAGGAAATAGAAGTATAAAAAAGAATTGTAAATGAGATTTGTAAATAAAAATGGCATATGCAGAAAAATTTTACTTGAGACTGCATTTATAAAGATATATAATTAAGGGAGGTATTTTCATGAGTAATGGTAATCGAGAGTATAAGAGTGATGTTTTCAGTATGCTGATGGAGGACAAGAAAAATGCCTTATCAGTATATAACGTACTTAATGGTACAAATTTGACAAATCCGGATGAATTGGAGATTCACACATTGGATAAAGGTGTTTCTCTGACTGTCAGAAATGATGCAGCTTTTGTGGTGGACGCCGCATTAAGCGTATACGAGCATCAGTCAACAGTTTGTCCGAATATGCCAGTGAGAAATTTGGTATATTACACAACGATAGTTAGTAAACTTTTAAAACACAAGAATATTTATGGACAGAAATTGATAAAAATTCCGGTCCCCAAATTTGTGGTTTTTTATAATGGTATGGATGAACAGCCTGCTGAGTATGATATGAAGTTATCAGATGCTTTTGAGAAAAAAACAGATACTCCGGAACTTGAATTGGTTTGTAAGGTGTATAATATTAATTATGGGAAAAATAAAGAACTTCTGAATAAATGCAGAGTCATAAAAGAGTATATGATTTTTGTGGATTATGTGAGATATTATCACAAAGAACAGGATTATGAAGAACTGGCAACTGCGATAAATAGGGCCATAGACAGATGTATAGACGAAGGGGTTCTTGCAGAGTTTCTAAAAGAAAATAGATCTGAGGTGGTAAAGGTGACGCAACTGGATTACACATTTGACAGACAAATAATGCTTGAAAGGGAAGAGGCACGAGAAGAAGGCAGAGAAGAAGGCA
>JBNRML010000071.1:0-10523 GCA_050309585.1 Lachnospiraceae bacterium | reverse complement strand
ATTATATACTACAGAGTTTATAAAAGGAAATGGAGATATTATGTTACCAATAGATTTTTTAGCCAAAATGAAATCATTATTAAAAGATGATTATGATAAATTTTTAGACAGCTATAATATGCCGCGCTATCATTCCCTGCGCATAAATACCTTAAAATGCAGCGATAATTCATTTATTGAAAATAATAATCTCACTCAGGTACCTTGGGCAAAAAACGGTTACTATTATAATGAAGAATTAAAACCTGGAAAAAGTCCTTACCACGAAGCCGGTGTCTACTATATTCAGGAACCCAGTGCAATGTCTCCCGCAACATTTTTAGATGCTCGGCCCGGAGATACTGTATTGGATTTGTGTGCGGCACCTGGTGGAAAGAGTACGCAAATTGCTTGTAGTTTATGCGAAAAAGGATTATTAATAAGTAACGAAATACATCCTCAGAGAGCAAAAATATTATCTGAAAATATTGAACGTATGGGCATAAAGAACTGCATAGTGACAAATGAATCAAGCGACAGACTCGCAACCAGGTTTCCTTTATTTTTTGACAGGATTATGGTTGATGCTCCATGTTCCGGCGAAGGAATGTTTAGAAAAAACAATGAGGCATGTGATGAATGGAGTATGGAAAACGTAACAAAATGCTCTGAAAGACAATCAGAAATATTACATAATGCCAGCTTAATGCTAAAACCCGGTGGCAGAATTGTGTATTCAACCTGCACATTTTCCATGGAAGAAAATGAAAATGTAATTTCTGATTTTTTAAACAGTCATTCTGATTTTTATTCTCCTGATATTGATGCTCCTTCTCCCATTGAAAAAGGATTTATTAAAGGAACATTTAGACTTTGGCCTCACAGGCTTCATGGAGAGGGGCATTTTGTTGCCATTTTAGAAAGAAAAGCAGATGAATCTGTAATAAAAAAAGATACACCTGTAAAACAGTCAAAGAAAAAGGGTAACAAATCATCAAAAGCTCTGACTGAAAAGGATTTGCCTGAATATATTGATTTCAAAAAAAAATACATTATTAATCCCCCTATAGGTATATATATGAAATTTGGCGACCAATTATACATTGTCCCTGAGAATACTCCCGATTTATCTGGAATTAAGGTTTTACGACCGGGATTACATCTGGGAACAATACTAAAAAACCGATTTGAACCTTCTCATTCTCTTGCTCTTGCACTAAAAAAAGAAGACTTTATAAATACATGTAACATTGAATCTGGTGACAAAACAATTTATGAATATATATCAGGACAAACCTTCCAATATGATGGAGATAACGGCTGGTATCTGATTTTATATGATAATTACAGCATTGGTTTTGGAAAGCTTTCAGGAGGTATAATGAAAAATCATTATCCTAAAGGTCTCAGAAAAAACTTATTGCAATAATTTTGTCACATTATTTAATAAACTCCGTATTGTAATGATATATCAAATATGGAGTTTATTTTTATGTATAGAAATAATTATCCCGGCAATTTCATTGGAAATATGTCATGTCCACTTCCAGACAAAGAAAATAAGCCTCATCAAATCAAGCAAAAAAGCCTGGCTATGGCTTATGTGCCAAATCAGGAATTCAAGGACCTGTTTGAGCCCTGTGAAGCCTTAAAACACGGTACAATGTTTAAAGAACTAAATCTTCCATTCTGCTGCACTGGAGGAAAGTGTAAATGATTAATGCAATGAACACAAATTTTCAGACTATGAATCGCCACCAACTTATGAATTATATTTATGAAACCGGCTTTTATGTAACAGAGCTTACTTTGTTTCTTGACACTCATCCCTCTGATTCAGAAGCACTTATACTTTTGGAAAAATACAGCAGACTCAACAATCAGGCAAAACGTGTGTATTCCGTTAGATTTGAACCACTCACTGCTGATTCTAATGCGGATAATAATATTTTTTTATGGGCTACCAAAAAATGGCCTTGGGAAGGATGTAGTTAATTATGTGGAATTATGAAAAAAGATTACAATTTCCAGTAAATATTAAGGAAACCAATCCTAAAATTGCAAGTTATATTATAAGCCAGTATGGTGGACCTGATGGAGAAATAGGTGCTTCTCTCAGATATCTGTCACAGAGATACAGCATGACCAATCCTAAGGTTGCCGGATTATTAACCGATATTGGAACAGAGGAAATGGGGCACTACGAGATGATTGCCACAATAGTACACCAGCTCACAAGAGATTTAACACCTGAAGAAATTAATGAGTCAGGATTTGGTCCTTACTATATAGACCACACATTGGGTGTATGGCCTCAGGCTGCCGGTGGAGTTCCTTTCAACGCCTGTGAATTTCAGGTTAAAGGCGATCCAATAACAGACCTTTTTGAAGACATGGCTGCTGAACAAAAAGCCAGAAGCACTTATGACAACATATTGCGTGTAATAAAAGAGCCTGATATCATTGAGCCAATTAAGTTTTTAAGGAAGCGTGAAATCGTTCATTTTCAGCGTTTTGGTGAAGCTCTGAGAATTGTTAATGAGGAGTTGGATTCCAAAAACTTCTACTGCTTTAACCCTTCAATAGATAAAGGTCGCTGATAATGTTTTTTATACTGGTGACAGGCTGTTCAAACAGCTTTCACCAGTTTTTTTTATTCTTTTTATAAAAAATTAACTTGAAATAGATATCCATATATGATAACGTTAATAAGATTTATTTGATTAAGAATGAATTTTATACTTCAATAATAAAAGGAGGGCTATTAATGTTAGAATTAAAAAACATTAAGAAGGATTACCTTGCCGGTGAAAACACAGTTCACGCATTAAAAGGAATTGATTTAAAATTCAGAAGCAGCGAATTTGTTTCAATTCTTGGACCATCCGGATGTGGTAAGACTACAATGTTAAACATTATAGGCGGATTAGACCAATATTCCGATGGTGATTTAATTATTAATGGAAAATCAACAAAAGATTTCAAGGACAGAGATTGGGATACATATAGAAATCATTCTGTTGGATTTGTATTTCAGAGCTATAATTTAATACCACACCAGACCGTCTTACAAAATGTTGAGCTGGCACTCACACTTTCAGGTGTATCTAAGAATGAAAGAAGAGAGCGTGCAAAAAAAGCACTTGAAGAGGTTGGTCTTGGAAATCAGTTTTCTAAAAAACCAAGCGAGATGTCCGGTGGACAGATGCAGCGTGTTGCCATTGCCCGTGCATTGATTAACAATCCTGACATCATCCTTGCCGATGAACCTACAGGTGCTCTTGATACAGAAACCAGTGTTCAGGTTATGGAAATCTTAAAAAAAGTTTCAAAAAATCACCTCATTGTGATGGTAACACACAATCCGGAGCTTGCAGAAAAATATTCATCACGTATAATTCGAATGATTGACGGTAATATTACTTCTGACTCCGCCCCATTATCAGATGAAGAAATAAAGCGTGAAACTGAAACAGATCAAAAGTCACTTTCCGAGAATAAAAAAGTGAAAAAGCCTTCAATGTCATTTTTTACGGCATTCTCTCTTTCACTTAAAAATCTGTTTACAAAAAAAGGAAGAACAACGTTAACTGCCTTTGCCGGAAGTATAGGTATTATTGGAATTGCATTAATTCTTTCTATTTCCCAGGGATTATCAGGCTACATTTCAGATATTCAGGAAAGCGCACTTTCCTCATACCCTCTTACAATAGAGGCTCAGAATACAGATTTGACCTCTATTATGCAAACTTTTATGACCAACACTGACGAGTCTGGAAAACATGATAATGATGCTGTTTATAAAAAATCTGCAATTTATAATATTATTAATTCTCTCAACAACTTAAATGTTCATGACAATGACTTAAAGTCATTTAAGGAATTTCTTGACAAAGAAAATGCCGATAAGGATTCACAGTTCTCACAGGCAATCAATGGTATTAAATACCAATACGATTTAGATATGCAGGTTTACACAAAGACCCCGGAAGACGAAGTTATTCGCGCTGACACTACTGCTCTTATGCAGGAGCTCGTCTCAGAAATTATGGGTGTTGACATGTCTGCCATGACCAATATGGCCGGTAGTAATTCCACATCACTTCTCGGGGTATCCACAATGGGAATGGGCCCAACAAGTATGTTTGAAGAGCTTCTTACCGGCGACAATGGCGAGCAGGTAAATAAACTCCTAAAAAAACAGTATGATCTTGTATACGGCTCTTGGCCAAACAGCTACGATGAGGTTGTTTTGGTTTTAGATAAAAATAATGAACTTTCAGACATTACTTTATATGCGTTAGGCCTTGAATCAAAAGAAACCGTAACAAAGCTTATGAATGCTGCCATTAATGGTGGTTCTTTAGAAGTAGAAGATAAAAAATGGTCTTACGAAGAAATCTGTAATATGGAGTTCAAAGTTGTTCCAAATTCAATCTGTTATACAAAAGATGCTTCTACAGGTGCATATTTAGACTTGAGAGAATCTAACACAGGTCTCCAATACTTATATAATAATGGTATAAACATAAAAGTATCTGGTATCATTAAGCCAAACAAAGATGCCACTGCAACAATGCTCACCGGAAATATCGGATATACATCACTACTCACTGAGAAAATCATTGAGCTCTCAAAAAATAGTGATTCTGCTACTATTATCAAAGATCAGCTGGCTACACCTAATGTTGACGTATTAACCGGATTACCTTTCAATGAAAGCACTGGTACTTTATCAGCTGAAGAAAAAGAAAATTCATTAAAGAGCTTTATTGACTCCCTTGACGAAAGAGGGAAAGCAGAAATGTTTGTTAAGATTATGAGCATTCCACCTGAGGAATACTTAACAGCTGCTTCTGCACAGGCAATGCAGTCAATGACTCCTGAGCAGATGAGAGAAACTATTATACAGGCACTTATACAGGAAATGGGTGCATCTGAAGAAACTGTATCTCAGTATATTGAAAAAATGTCTGACGAAGAAGTTACTTCCATGATGTCCGGCCTCATTGCTGAGAAAATCAAAATGGAATATGCAGCCGAGCAGCAGGCAGTACTTGCTCCTGTTCCGGCTGGCGAATTGGTTTCAAGATTAAATACTGCCATGGCTTCCTTTACTACAGAACAATGTGCCATGTACTATGATAATGTAATGGAATTCTCCGAAAACACTTATGAGGACAACCTTAAGTCATTCGGATACATTGATTTAGATAATCCGTCTTCTATCAATATCTATGCGTCATCATTCGCAAACAAAGATATTGTTGAGGACACGATAAAAAAATATAACAAATCAACAGACGCAAATCACAGAATTGAATATACAGACTATGTAGGAATCATGATGTCATCTGTAACTTCAATCATTAATGCAATAACATATGTATTAATTGCCTTTGTTTCAATTTCACTTATCGTTTCATCTATTATGATTGGTGTTATCACACTTATTTCAGTACAGGAAAGAACAAAGGAAATTGGTATTTTAAGAGCTATAGGTGCTTCAAAGAAAGACGTATCAAGTATGTTTAATGCAGAAACTGTTATTATTGGTTTCTGTGCCGGACTTTTAGGTGTTATCGTTACAGTACTATTATGTTTACCTATAAATATGATAATTCACCGTGTAACTGGTATTAATTCATTAAATGCATACCTGCCTGTTCCAGCTGCAATAATACTTATTCTCATAAGTGTGTTCCTTACACTTATTGCTGGTATCATTCCATCAAGAAGTGCAGCTAAGAAAGATCCTGTGGTAGCATTAAGAACAGAATAAAACTTTAGCACAAATAGAATAATACAAAAAAGCTGTTAGTTTAACGTTATTCATTAAACTAGCAGCTTTTTATATTATCTTATTACTATTATCTTATTTCTAATTAAAGCCAAAATAATCATCAAGCCCGTTTACGATACCTGATACAATTTTATTCTGATAATCATCACTTGCAAGTAACCTGTCCTCTTCAGGGTTTGACATATATCCCATTTCCAAAATAGTGCATGGAACCGATGCCCAGTTAATTCCACTCATGGTATCAGTTTCCCAAACACTTTGTCTCTTTCCTTGTGTAGCCTCACAAACTGCTTCTAATACACAATCTGATAAAAGTCTGCTTGAATTATACAAAGCTCCATTATAAGGATTCTGAGGAGTCTGGCATATTGTCATAATGCCGTTTACACTACTATTATCTGATCCATTTGCATGAATTCTTATAAAGGCATCTGCACTGGCATTGTTTGCAACCATGGCACGCTCACTATTGCTGATATCCACATCATGGGTTGTTCTAACCATAATTACGTCATATCCTTTGTTTTTAAGCTGTACTTCCAGCTTTTGCGCAACAATAAGATTTAATTCATATTCATTGAGTCCGCTTACACATCCTGCTGTACCACTGGTTACTTTTGCCTTCATCTGTGAAGCACCTGGTCCCACTGGTTCCTTTGCACTATTTCCACGTCTCTGATGTCCAGCATCAATAACTACAAGCTTATTAACCCTGTCCCTAATCACTTCTGTGGTTGTTTCCTCCACTTTAGATGTTTCTTCTGTCTGCGTCTCTGTAGTAATTTCCACAGTAGTTTCTGTGCCAGCTTCTTTGGTTGTTTCCATAACTGGTGTTGTTGATTCACCTGTAGCGGTATCAGTACTTTGTTCATATTGTTTTTTGGAATCCATTTCTATTTTTGTAACAGACTGATTCCCATTTTTTCCATTTTTTTTGGTCTTATTTTTATTAATACCATTACTTGAAAAAAATAATACAAAGACGATAATTGCAACAACAATAGCAATCAGGGAAATAAGAATTATTTTCTGCTTTTTGTTTTTTATTATATCCATTCTGCGATTCTGTACAATAAAATTTATAATTCCTGTGAATCAAGTAAAATGGTAAATGGGCCGTCATTCAACATCTCAACCTTCATATCAGCTCCAAAACTACCCTTTTGAACCGTTCCCACTGCTTTATCACATTTATCAATAATGTAATTATACAAACTTTCTGCCAT
This sequence comes from Lachnospiraceae bacterium, assembly GCA_050309585.1. GTDB lineage: Bacteria > Bacillota > Clostridia > Lachnospirales > Lachnospiraceae > Bovifimicola. The sequence goes on along the minus strand of JBNRML010000071.1, from coordinate 3,515 downwards.
ATCAGGTTTTCCTGCTTTAATAAAGGAAGGTCTGTTTCCCTTCTTACAGTCTGCATATAATGTAAACTGTGAAATAAGTAATAATTCACCATTTACATCTGCTAAAGATAGATTTGTCTTTCCTTCATTATCTTCAAAAATACGCAATCCAAGCATCTTTTTTATCATTTTATCAGCTACTGCTTCATCATCTTCAGCAGAAATGCCTATCAAAACCAAAAAACCCTGATTTATTTTTCCAATAACTTCATTATCTACTGTGACAGAACCATATTTTACTCTCTGAATTACAAATCTCATAAGTTCCTCCGAATAATGTTTATATTCCTAAAATATCCTTTGCACGCTGCACTTCTTCCTGAGATGGTGGATTTACACCTTCAAGACCATATGGCAATCCTAATTCTTCCCACTTAAATACGCCTAAAGTATGATATGGCAACACTTCTACTCTTTCAACTGTTTCAAGCGTGTCAACAAATTCCTTTAACTTTGTCAACTGTTCCTCCGAATCAGTAATACCAGGAACAAGCACGTGGCGTATCCACATAGTCTTGCCATTATCAGACAAATATTTAGCCATATCCAAAATATTTTTATTAGTTTGTCCTGTCAATGCAATATGTGCATCATCATCCATATGCTTAATATCAAGCATAAATAAATCTGTATACTTCATTAATTCGTTAAATTTATCAAAGAAAGGATTTTCCCTTGTAAATGGATTTCCTGAAGTATCTAATGTTGTATGCACATTCTGGGCCTTTGCCTTCTTGAACAAGTCAATAAGAAAGTCAATCTGTAATAATGCTTCACCACCACTTACCGTGATTCCACCTTTATTTCCCCAGTAATTTTTATATCTTAATGCTTTTGCCAAAACCTCATCTGCTGTCATCTCTTCAGAGTTTTTTCCTGCCCATGTATCCGGGTTATGACAGTATTTACATCTCATCTGGCATCCCTTTAAAAAGATAATATAGCGCACTCCCGGCCCATCAGCCGAACCAAAACTTTCTACTGAATGAATTATACCCTTAATCGGTTCCATAAATTTCCTCCAATCATTCTTATTTAGACATAAAGTGCTGCCTTACGGCAGCACTTTTTTAATTATCACATATATTATATGCAATTATTTCTTACATATGCTCATGACATGTTCTGGCAATAACGTCCATCTGCTGTTCTTTTGTCAAGTCAATGAACTTAACAGCATAACCAGATACACGAATTGTGAAGTTAGCATATTCTTCCTTCTCTGGATGCTCCATAGCATCGATTAATTTTTCTTTACCGAATACGTTAACATTTAAGTGGTGAGCTCCCTGATCGAAGTAACCATCCATTACAGATACGAGGTTATCTACACGCTCTTCATCATTGTTTCCTAATGCACCCGGGTTAATTGTCTGAGTATTTGAAATACCATCTAATGCCCACTCATATGGAAGTTTTGTCAATGAGTTAAGAGATGCAACTAAACCATTCTGCTCTGCACCGTAGCTTGGGTTAGCACCTGGTGAAAGCGGTTCTCCTGCCTTACGTCCATCTGGCAATGTACCTGTAGCCTTACCGTAAACAACGTTTGAAGTAATTGTAAGGATAGATGTTGTAGGCTCTGAATTTCTGTATGTGTGATGTTTCTTAAGTTTATCCATAAATGTTCTTAATAACCATACACCGATTTCATCAGCTCTGTCATCATCGTTACCGTATCTTGGGAATTCTCCCTCAATTTCAAAGTCTTTAGCTACACCTGTTTCAGGATCACGGATAGCTTTAACTTTAGCATATTTAATAGCTGATAATGAATCGATAACATGTGAGAATCCGGCAATACCTGTTGCGAATGTTCTCTTTAAGTCTGTATCCATTAAAGCTAACTCAGCTGATTCATAGTAATATTTATCATGCATGTACTGGATAGCATTTAATGTATTTACATAAATACCAACTAACCATTCTAACATTGCATCGTATTTCTTCATTACTTCATCGTAATCAAGATATTCACTTGTGATTGGTGCGTAGTTTGGTCCTACCTGATCACCAGTCTTTTCATCAACACCACCGTTGATAGCGTATAATAAACATTTTGCAAGGTTTGCTCTAGCTCCGAAGAACTGCATTTCCTTACCTGTCTGTGTAGCTGATACACAGCAGCAAATTGCATAATCATCGCCCCAAACTGGTTTCATAGCGTCATCATTCTCGTACTGAACTGAGCTTGTTTTGATAGAAATATATGCAGCATATTTCTTGAAAGCTTCTGGTAATTTTGATGAATAGAATACAGTTAAGTTTGGTTCTGGAGCTGGTCCCATGTTCTCTAATGTGTGCAAGAAACGGAAGTCGTTCTTTGTAACCATTGAACGTCCATCTGAACCAATACCTGCAACATCAAGTGTAGCCCATACCGGGTCACCTGAGAATAACTGGTTGTATGATTCAATTCTTGCGAATTTAACCATTCTTAATTTCATTACGAAATGGTCAACTAATTCCTGTGCTTCTGCCTCTGTAATTGTTCCGTTAGCTAAATCTCTTTCTACGTAGATATCAAGGAATGTTGATACACGACCTACTGACATAGCAGCACCGTTCTGTGTCTTGATGGCAGCAAGGTATCCGAAGTATAACCACTGGAATGCTTCCTTAGCGTTCTTAGCTGGCTGTGAAATATCGTAACCATAGCTTTCAGCCATAACTTTCATTCTCTTTAACTGCTTAATCTGCTCAGCGATTTCTTCTCTCAAACGGATAACGTCATCTGTCATAACGCCACATCCTGTATTAGCTAAATCTTTCTGTTTTTCTTCGATTAAGAAATCAAGACCGTATAATGCAACTCTTCTGTAGTCACCAACGATACGTCCACGACCATAAGTATCAGGAAGACCTGTTAAGATTTTGTTTTTACGACATTTTCTGATTTCTGGTGTGTAAACATCAAATACAGCATCACTGTGTGTTTTGTGATATTCTGTAAAAATTTTGTGTAATTCTGGATCAGGAGTATATCCATACATTTCACATGACTGTTCAGCCATTCTGATACCACCGAAAGGCATAAATGCTCTCTTAAGAGGTTTGTCAGTCTGTAAACCAACAACTTTTTCCAAATCCTTTAAGGATTCATCAATATAACCTGGCTTATGAGATACGATAGAAGATACGATTTCAGTATCCATATCTAAAACTCCGCCTTTAGCTCTTTCTTCCTTCTGTAATTTCTGTAAAGCACCCCATAATTTATCTGTTGCTTCTGTTGGTTCAACCAAGAATGACTCATCTCCGTCATATGGCTTGTAGTTTTCCTGAATGAAATCTCTTACGTTGATTTCCTGTTTCCACTTTCTACCTAAGAATCCATTCCATTCCTGTTTTTCTAACATTTTGTTTCCTCCTTTAATAATATATTTTTTTGCATCTTGAACTATCTGATTTCCATTGTGTCAGATGCATTTAAAACTTTAATTTCAGTTAGTTAATCTAACTACTTATATAATACC
>JBNRML010000070.1:0-12794 GCA_050309585.1 Lachnospiraceae bacterium | reverse complement strand
TGCCTTCTTCTCTGCCTTCTTCTCGTGCCTCTTCCCTTTCAAGCATTATTTGTCTGTCAAATGTGTAATCCAGTTGCGTCACCTTTACCACCTCAGATCTATTTTCTTTTAGAAACTCTGCAAGAACTCCTTCTTCTATGCATCTGTCAATAGCACGGTTTATTGCAGTTGCCAGTTCTTCATAATCCTGTTCTTTGTGATAATGCCTCACATAATCCACAAAAATCATATATTCCTTTATAACTCTGCATTTATTCAGAAGTTCTTTATTTTTTCCATAATTAATGTTATATACTTTACAAACCAATTCAAGCTCCGGGTTATCAGTTTTTTTCTCAAAAGCATCTGATAACTTCATATTGTATTCGGCAGGCTGTTCATCCATTCCATTATAAAAAACCACAAACTTTGGAACTGGAATCTTAATCATTTTCCGCCCGTAAATATTCTTATTCTTTAATAGCTTACTTACTATTGTTGTGTAATATACCAAATTTCTCACTGGCATATTTGGACAAACTGTTGACTGATGCTCGTATACGCTTAGTGCAGCATCCACCACAAAAGCCGCATCATTTCTGACCGTCAATGATACTCCCTTATCCAATGTATGAATTTCTAATTCATCCGGATTTGTCAAATTTGTACCATTAAGTACATTATATACTGATAATGCATTTGCCTTGTCCTCCATCAGCATACTAAAAACATCACTCTTATACTCTCGATTACCATTACTCATAAAACTCCTCCTCAAATTATTTTGTTGACTATTATACACTCTCAACAAAATATTTGCAAGTCTATTTCACACTCTGAAAGCTTTTCTTCGTTCATCCACATTTCATAAAAAATTTCAGCCTTAACCGTCTTTTCCTGCGATTCAATGGATATCTTTTTTGTTCTCACATCAAGTTTTATCCTTCCCGCCATGGTATCCATATATGAAGGAATTATCTTCCCTGCCTCAAATTTCATGGAAGCAGACATATAGCCCTTTTTCAACAGCTCAATGCTCTCATTTCCAAGGGTTAGCATACATTCATTTTCTTCTCCGGTTTCAGCATCCTTTTCAATATATTTTACATAATGCTTTCCATTTATGAATTTATACTTACCCCCATAAGAATTCATTATCTCTTCTTTTTCATCTCCAATCTGATGTACACCCTTTATTTCGATGATAACTTCATTTTTCACACTAATCCTCATTTCTGAGCGACCTGTCGCGAAGAGGCGAAGAGAAATCTGCGCAGACAGTTTCTCTTCTGCCATCAGGGCTATTTGCCTTCGCTCAGAAGCAAATAGCTGTATGAAAAATAAGGGCATCAGCCTTATTTTTCACACTAATACTCTATGTCGGAGCAAATTTATTTGCGTAGACACGCGTCGAGAAATCAGGTTTATCCTGTTTCTCGACTGCGATAGCTCGAATTGAGGCTCCGTCTCAATTCGTTGTGTGAAAAAAGAGCTCTTTCAGAGTCTTTTTTCACACTAATACTCCTCTATATTTATCTGGTCAATATTTTCAATGTGGAAGGGAAGAATTGAGTTTGCAAAATCCTTGAATTTTTCAGCTGCGTCGCTGACATAAAAATCATACATTCCTCCTGTATACCTGTGCTCATTTCCCGCCGCAAGATTCTTTTCTTCCAAAAGCCTGCCAAGACTAACGGCAGTTTCATAGGCCGGATTAACAAGTGTAACATTTTCACCCATAATTTCTCCAACTGTATGACGTAAAAGAGGATAATGAGTACAGCCTAAAACAAGTGTATCTACATTCTTATTTTTTAATTCAGCAAGATATCTGTTTGCCACCTCTATTGTAACCGGATCCTTTAGCCACCCTTCTTCCACAAGCGGCACAAATAACGGACAGGCTTTTGCAGTTACAACTACTTCCTCATCCAGCTGCTTTATTACCTCTGTGTACAAACCACTGTTTATAGTGGCCTCGGTAGCAATTATCCCTATTCTTTTGTTTTTTGTCTTTTCCACGGCAACCTTTGCTCCCGGCTTAACAACACCAATAATAGGTATGTCAAGTTCAGGCTCAATTTCATCCAGGGCCATGGCACTGGCAGTATTACAGGCAATTACAATGGCCTTTACACCCTTTGTCTTCAAAAATCTTATTATCTGTCGTGAATATTTTATGATGTTATTTTTCGATTTATTACCATAAGGCACCCTTGCAGTATCTCCAAAATATACAATTTTTTCATTTGGCAGCTGCCGCATTATTTCTCTTGCAACAGTCAGACCGCCTACACCGGAATCAAATACACCAATTGGTGCCAACGGTTTTATTTCATTTATTTCTTCCATTTTACAAAACACACCTCCATACATGCGAATTGTTTATTAATTTATATCATTATAAACAGTTATCTTTTTTGTTACAATACTTTATTTTTCACTTTTATTTTTATTTTCATCTGCTATAATTAGTGTTAGATTATTTTTTACGTGACGAATTGATTCGGAGCTTCAATTCGAACTATCGCAGCCTTGAAATATGTTTTTTATTTTATGACACGTTTCTACGCAAATAAATGTGCTCCGACATGGAGGATTAAAATGAATAGTATAGAATCAATTATGAATAAACCCTGCAATGTCCATTTTGTGGGAATTGGCGGCATCAGCATGAGCGGTCTTGCGGAGATACTTTTAGATTTGGGCTACACTGTAAGTGGCTCTGATGCAAAAGAATCTGAAGTCACAGACAAACTTACTTCTTTAGGAGCTAAGATTTCATACGGACACGACTATAGTAATGTGACATCAAATACAGATTATGTGGTTTTTACAGCTGCTGTTAAAAGCGATAATCCTGAACTTGTTTCAGCAAGGGATAAAGGCATTACCTGTCTCACCCGTGCTGAACTCCTGGGTCAGATTATGACTCTATATAAGACCTCTGTATCCGTTGCAGGAACCCATGGAAAAACAACAACAACTTCTATGCTTGCTGAAATTATGCTTGCCTATGAATGTGATCCTACTATATTAGTAGGTGGAATGTTAAAAACCATAGGCGGAAACCTTAGAATCGGACATTCTGATTTTCTTGTAACAGAGGCCTGCGAATATACCAACAGCTTTTTATCATTCCCTTCCAATATAAATATTATTTTAAATGTAAGAGAAGATCATTTGGATTTCTTTAAGGACATAGATGACATAAGGCACAGCTTCAGGGTTTTTGCAGATAATCTTGGAAGCAATGGAACTTTAATTATTAACAGTGGAGTCGATAATCTTAGCTATTTCACAGATAATTTGGCAGCAAAATATGTCACCTTTGGCCTGGATTCCCAAAAAAGTGATTTTTACGCAAAAAATATTATGTATAATGAATTTGCCTGCCCTTCCTTTGATGTATACAAACGCATCATAAATTGTGAAAATGGGGCATGCTCAATTGCAGGTGAGAAATGCCTTGCCCACGTTGAATTAAAAATTCCCGGAGAACACAATATATTAAACGCCCTTGCAGCATATGCAGCTGCAGCCGTAATGAAGATTCCTGATGAATTTATTAAAACAGGACTAAACAGTTATTCAGGAACAGACAGACGCTTCCAGTACAAAGGACAATTTAACGGTGTGACAGTTGTGGACGATTACGCTCATCATCCTGATGAGATAGAGGCAACTCTCACTGCAGCAAGAAATTATCCTCACAAGACCTTATGGTGCGTTTTCCAGCCACACACATACACAAGAACAAAATCACTCATGAAAGAATTTGCAAAAGCTCTTACCTTAGCAGATAAAGTTGTTCTCGCCAAAATATATCCTGCAAGAGAAACCGATGATTTAGGAATTAGCTCTGATACTCTCAGGAAAGAAATTGAAAATCTCGGAAAAAAGGTGTGCTACATAGACAATTTTGATGATATTGAAAAATTTTTATTAGAAAATTGTATCAACGGTGATTTGTTGATAACTATGGGTGCCGGAGATGTAGTATTAATAGGAGAAAATCTTGTAAAAAAATAGTTATCCACATTATCCACATTTTTATTGTGAAAAACTTCATAATAAAAATGTGGATTATTTTATTTTATCACATTTTATGTAAACATTCTTTTTCCCTTAATACTAAACGGTTTCGACATAATTCGCTAACATTTTTATTTTTTTCTCCACACTATCCACATTATCCACAAATACTGAAAAGCCCTTGTATAAAGGCTTTCCGAGGAAATTAGGTGTGTTCAAATCTATTTATATGTGCTATAATGAGTTTCCAATAAACTATTTGTATCTGTAAAATATATTTGGCTCTGAATGGATACAATTATTTAAAATTTTTTACGAGGTATTAAAAATGGGGACCATTAAACTTAACGGACAAAACGGCTGTGATGCCACTTTTGTTAATAATATTTTTATAGATGAATATATGCCAAAGGCAAATGGTGAGTTTGTGAAGATATATTTGTACCTTTTGAGGGCTTTATCAAGACCAAATCCTGATATATCACTTTGCCACATTGCAGACGTCTTTAACCACACAGAGATGGACATTGTAAGGGCGCTTAAATATTGGGAGCAGGCAGGATTATTATCCCTGGGATTTAATGAACAGAACAAGCTTACCAGTATAAGCATCAGACCTGCCACCAATGACTATGTGACTACTGACGGCACAAACATTGAGATAAGCATATCATCAGCTTTACCAGAGAACGCTTTACCGGAACCAAAGCTTAACACACCTAAACCTGTTGCCCGGAATTCAATCAAAAAAGATATTCATAATGATGAATTTAATATTATTGTTCATGTGGCTGAAAAATATATCGGCAAGGTTCTGAACCACAAGGAAACTGAGACATTATTTTATATATATGATGATTTAGGTTTTGATATGGAACTCATGGATCACCTCATTGATTTCTGTGTTTCCACTGCAACTGCAAATAATAATAAGCCTAGCATAAGATATATCGAAAAGGTTGCTCTTGACTGGGCAAGCAACAACATACATACAGTTTCCCAGGCCAAAGCCTATGCTGATACATATAACAGAACTTATTATCCTGTTTTAAAAGCCTTTGGGATTACTGGAAGAAATCCTGGAAATGAAGAAAAATCTTACATTGTAAAATGGACCAACTCTTATGGTTTCACCATGGACATAATAGTTGATGCCTGTAACAGAACAATTTCCCACACAAGCCAGCCAAGCTTTAAGTATGCGGATAGCATTTTAACAAGGTGGTATGAAAAGGGCATCAAGCACCTAAGCGATGTTAAGGTTCTTGATGAAGAACATGAAAAAAACAAGGCTAATGCTAAAAACAATGCACCGAAGGAAGCACCACGAAATAATTTTAATAATTTCAGCCAGCGTGAATACAACTACGACCTGGTAGAAAAACAATTACTTAACAATCGTTAATCACATAAATAAAGGTTAACAGATAGGAGCAGACATGGCACTCAATAATATGCAATATGACGAAATCATTCGCTCATATAACAGAATTACTTTTGAAAACAAAAGAGAGCAGGACAGACGCACCCGGGAAGTTTTTGATAAAGTCCCAAGAATACGTGAAATAAATGAAGAGATTTCCTCTCTTTCATTAAATACGACAAAAACTCTTTTACTTAATTCTGACACCGGTGCATTGGATTCATTTAAAAAGAAAATCAAAGAGCTGAAAGCTGAAAAATCTGCTCTATTAAAAGCCGCAGGATATCCTGATAATTATCTTGATATCAGATATAAATGTGAAGCCTGTAAGGATACAGGTTACGTAAATAACCAAAAGTGTAAATGCTTTAAAAAAGCTGAAATTGAACTATTATATGACCAGTCCAACATTAAGGAAAAACTGAAAAGGGAAAATTTTGATACCTTTAACATAAATATATTTAATGATGTGGAAAAAGACTTATCAACCGATAGTACACCAAAACAAAATATGATAGAAGCTTTAAAAATAGCACACAGCTTTGTTGATGATTTTGATAGGGAAGACAAAAAATATAAAAATCTGCTTCTTTTTGGCAAAACCGGTGTGGGTAAAACATTTCTGTCCAGCTGTATAGCTAAGGAATTGATAGATAAATCATATTCTGTAATTTATATTTCCTCAATAAGTCTCTTTGACATTTTGGCAGATGCGGAATTTTCCAGAGATAATATAGATGCAAAGCATAAGGCTGAGCAAATAAGCCATTGCGATTTACTTATTATTGATGACTTGGGAACAGAGCTTTCAAATGCCTACACAAATTCTGCCCTTTTTAGTATACTTAATGAGCGCCTTGTGTCAACGAAAGCCACTATCATTTCCACAAATTTGGCTTTTCCTGAAATCATGCAGAGATATTCAGAAAGAATAACGTCCCGATTAACCAAGGATTATACCTTTATTAAAATAATTGGAGACGACTTACGACATACAATGAGAATAAAGCCATAAAATTAACTTGACTATAACAAATCATAATGTTATATAATTATGTGGATAATCACGAAAAAACAACGGAGGTTTGATTATGTTATCAGAAGAAAACAATTTAACAACAATACCTGTGGGTCCTCTTGGAATCGTAGCCTTAGAAAGTTGCGAAGCTTTAGGAAAAAAAGTAGATGCTTACATTTCTGCCTGGAGAACAGACAGAGAAAATGAAAACAAGCATACTATTGCATTTTCAGGTTATCAAAAAGATTCTTATTTGGTAAATGCAAAAATTTCAAGATTTAGTTCAGGTGAAGCAAAGGGAAGCATTAATGAATCTGTAAGAGGTAAGGATTTATACATTATGCTTGATGTGACAAACTACAGCATGACATACTCACTTTGTGGATTGACAAATCATATGTCTCCTGATGATCACTATCAGGATTTAAAACGTGTGATTGCTGCTGTTGCAGGTAAGGGAAGACGTATCACAGTTATTATGCCATTCTTATATGAAAGCAGACAGCATAAGCGTACAGGAAGAGAATCTTTGGACTGTGCTTTGGCACTCCAGGAATTGACATCTATGGGTGTGGAAAACATTATTACTTTTGATGCACATGATCCTCGTGTTCAGAATGCTATTCCTCTTAAAGGTTTTGAGACAGTTCAGCCTGCATATCAATTTGTAAAAGGTCTTTTACGCTATGAAAAAGATTTAAAGATTGATGCTGACCACTTAATGATGATCAGTCCTGATGAAGGTGGTATGGGACGTGCCGTATATCTTGCAAACGTATTAGGAATAGATATGGGTATGTTCTACAAGAGACGTGACTACAGTAAGATTGTTAACGGACGTAATCCAATTGTTGCTCATGAATTCCTTGGTGCTTCTGTAGAGGGAAAAGACGTATTCATTATCGACGATATGATTTCTTCAGGCGAGTCAATGCTTGATGTAGCTACAGAGCTTAAGAGAAGAAAAGCCCGCAGGGTATTCGTTGCCGCTACATTCGGTTTGTTCACAAATGGTCTTGAAAAATTTGACAAAGCATACGAAGATGGCATTATCGACCGTGTACTTACTACAAACTTAACATATCAAACTCCTGAATTATTAACAAAGCCATATTACATTAACTGTGATATGAGTAAATACATTGCATTAATTATTGATACTTTGAATCACGATGCTTCCATCAGCGGCTTATTAGACCCTGTTGCTCGCATTCAAAACGTTGTAGAAAGATATAACAACGGCGAAGTAATCTAGTGTATCGGTTTCTTTATAGATAAAAACAGCTACGGCTCTCATCATATCATTTTCATATCGATGTGAACCATGGCTGTTTTCTTTTATCCTTACCCCCAATTTTCCTGATATACACCTGCTCCTCCCGGTGCGACTTCATTTCCATATCCCGGTTTATATCCGCCTGTGTATCCTGTCGTCTCTCTGGTAGTTTCTGAGTTTTTTTCCGTTTGGGAATATGTTTCTGAATCTGATTCCTGATTTTCATCCGCTCCCTGACTATTGCCTACAGTTGTCTCATTTTCGTTTCCATTACTTCCACTACCACTGTTCTCTTCTGTCTCTCCACCATATACTATGGTTGTTTCATCCTCTCCCTGGTAAACAGAACTTTCCTCCTGTGTTTCCTCTGTAACTTCCTCTGTTGGCAATTCACCATTGCTTAAGGTTCCATCTTTTCTTAAATAAGGCGAAAAATCCTTCAATTCTAATCCCTGATGAAGATAAGTCATATATTTATTCCATATCGTTCCTGCGCAGGTATTTCCATAATTGTCAGTGACATCCTTTGGCATATCATAACCAACCCAAACCGATGTAGTGTAATATTTGCTGAATCCGACAAACCATATATCCCTATTTCCATTTGTTGTACCTGTTTTGGCAGCACAAATGGCATTGTCTATATTGTATTTTCGACCGGTTCCACTTATTAGTACGCCCTTCATAACATCTGTCATCATCTTTGTGGCGTTTGTGGTATATATTTGTTTCTCCACCACTGTCTTAAATTTTTCATTTTTCGGATCTATATTATCAATGATTATTTCATCATTAGTATTCTTTATTCTCACTATGCATGTAGGACTTCTGAAAATTCCCTGATTTTCCAGTGTCGCATATGCTGATGCCATTTCCAAAGTAGATACCCCATAAGTCATTCCGCCTATGGAAACTGCCGGTGACTTATCCTCGGATACTATTTTTCTAAAATCCATCTTTTTCAGGTAACCAAGGCACACGTCTGTACCAATTTCACCATAATATTTCCATGGAATAGTATTTTTTGACTTCTCCACAGCATACCTTATGGTCATATCACCTTCATACACATTAGGTGAATTTACCGGTCCTCCCTCAAATTCCTCGTCTCTCACTATAGTATCAGGATAATATCCTCTTTCAAAAAGCGGTGTATATATTAATATTGGTTTTATTGTGCTTCCAGGCTGTCTAAAGCTCTGATAAGCACGATTTAATGTAAATCCATTATATTGCTGGCTTCTGCCTCCCACAATAGCCACTGTCTTTCCGGTGATGTTATCAATGCAGGTTGCCGCTCCCTGAAAGGCATACACTCCATCATCCCCAACCTCAGTATAATAACTCAATGTCTCATCAATTTCCTTCTGAAGCTGAGCCTGTTTTTCCAAATCTATGGAAGTATATATTTTATAGCCTCCTGTGTACAATTTTGCAGACATTTCATTATACAGTTCGTCATACTTCTCCCTGTATTCTTTTTCTTCTTCCTTACTGTCAAAATAATATTTTATTTCAAACCCAGTACTTTTCATAAGTTCAATAGTAGCACAGTGTCTCACATAGGTTTCAACATAATTAACGGTTGTATTTTCAGATGGATACAAAACAACGGTTGAAGTCAATGCATCCAAATACATCTGTTTATCAATGTCATCATGCTCATACATCTGCTTTAATATTCTATCTTTCCTTTTGCTTGTTCCCTCTGGATTTACATATGGATCATAAAGGGAAGGATTATTTGGAATCGAGCAAATAAATGCAATTTCTCCCAAAGACAGTTCCGTAACTGATTTACTGAAATATCCTCTCGAAGCTGCTTCAATACCGTAAAATCCATTCCCAAAATAAATATTATTTATGTAATACTCTAAGATTTTATCCTTTGAATATTTCTTCTCAATCTCCATGGCAATAAACATTTCTTTAAATTTTCTCTCAAAGGTCACTTCATGAGAAAGAAAAATATTTCTAGCCAGCTGTTGAGTAATTGTACTTCCGCCCTGGGTAACCTCTCCGTCATTTTGGACTAATGCCACAAAAGCCCTTGTAATAGCCTTCAAATCAATCCCGGAGTGGCTATAAAAATTTCTATCCTCACTCGTTATAAGTGCTGCTTTTACAAAATATGGAATCTGACTGTATTCCAGATAATAAGAATCATGTTCGCCAATAAGCAGGGTAATTTCTTCACCATTAGCGTCATAAATTGTACTTGTCAGACTGTTGGTAAAAGCAGCTTCACCCGCAGAATCCACTATTTTCTTAGCTTCCTTCTGATATCCTCTTAAAATCATTCCATATTTTATTCCCACGATAAGAACAAATACCAAAATTATTCCCAGTGCGGAAAGTATGACCCTTTTAATAATTTTTCTTTTTTTACTTATCTTCTTTTTTCTTCTACGTTTAGCCATAAAAATCCTCATTTCCTGGCAATATATCTCAAAAATCACAAAAAATGCTTACAATTATTTTAGATTTTCAGGATTCAAACACTCTAATTCCTCTAAAACAAATCTTCCGTCTTTTCTAATCAGCACATCATCAAAATATATTTCTCCGCCACCATACTCAGGTGTCTGAATAAATACTAAGTCCCAATGTATTGACGACTTATTACCATTTGGTGCATCGTCATAACAGCATCCCGGTGTAAAATGAATAGAGCCCATAATTTTTTCATCAAAAAGTATATCCTTCATAGGCTTCAAAATATATGGATTTACACCAATCGCAAATTCTCCAACATATCTGGCACCTTCATCAGTGTCAAAAACCTTATTTATTCTTTCCGTATCATTGGCTGTTGCCTTAACAATTTTACCATTTTCAAAGGTTAGCGATACATTTTCAAAGGTAAATCCCTGGTAAACAGACGGAGTATTATAGGTAATAACTCCATTTACAGATTCCCTAACCGGAGCAGTATACACCTCTCCATCAGGTATATTCATTTCTCCCGCACATTTTATTGCCGGTATATCCTTTATCGAAAAACGTAAATCCGTATCCGGTCCTACAATTCTTACCTTATCAGTTTTCTCCATCAATGCCTTTAACGCATCCATTGCCCTGTCCATTTTTGAGTAATCGAGATTACAAACCTGAAAATAAAAATCCTCAAATTTCTCCAGGCTCATATTACTGAGTTGTGCCATTGATGGAGTAGGATATCTCAAGACCACCCATTTTGTGTGTTCCACCCTTCTTTCACTGTGGACAGGATTGTTGTAAAGCTTCTGATACATTGCCATTTTGTCTGCCGGCACATCAGCAAGCTCACTGGTATTGTCTCCACCTCTTATGCCTACGTAACAATCCATTTTTTCCATTTCTGCACAGTCAAATTCAGCCATAAGCTTTATCTGCTCCTCTGTACAATTCATCAATAACTCTCGCAACACGCGATTGTCTGTAAAATGAACAAATGGCAATCCCTTTGCATTGTATACTTCCTTAATAACGCATCTTGCAAGTTCCTTTGTGTCATCACCTATATAGTGCACATAAACCTTCTCACCTTCCTGCACCTTCATCGAATAATTTACAAGATTATAAGCCAGTTTTTTTATTCTATCATCCATAATAATCTCCATTTCTGAGCGAATTTTCACTTAATGTATATAGTATACCACTATATACAGAATTTACCCATAAATTTATTCTAAAATATATTCATGGAAATAACAACACTGGCTATCATTCCCGCAAAAGATGCTATCAATGCTCCCGGCAATGTCCACCTTGTCTTTTTTACTTTAACCGCAGAAAAATAGACAGACATTGTGTAAAAAATAGTTTCTGTGGAACACATCATTAATGAAACAAGAATTCCCTCATATGAATCAGGACCCAGATCACGAAAGATATCTAAAACCAGGCCTGTTGCCGCAGAATTAGAAAACATTCTCACAATGGCAACTGGTACGGACCTGACAGGAAATACTTTTACAGGAATTCTTGCATTTTTCGACACATTAGCAAGCATCAATGCAAAATCTTCTATAAAACCTGAGGAACTAAGTATACCAACCCCCACCATAAGACCTATCAATGTCGGCATAAGTTGTACTGCAGTCTTTAACCCTTTGAGACTCCCCTCAATAAACACATCATATACCGAAATCTTTTTACACAAACCCATACATATTATGTAAAAAATAATTGAAGGAATAATAAAGTTTCCATTTTCAAATACTGTTCCCATACTTATCACTGCCTTTTCTTACTCCTCCCACACATTGCTTTACAAAAAATAATTGCAGCTACAGTACTTACTCCAGTTGCAATTATTGCCGGAGCCACTATAGCGGTAGGATTTGTGCTTCCATACTGGCTTCGATACGCAATCATATTAATGGGAATTAACTGCAGGGATGAAATATTGACAACAAGCAGAGTGCACATCTCATCACTTGCGATATGCCCCCTGCCTCTTAAGCTGTTATAATTAATATTATCACTCTTTTTCTCTGTGTTTTCCTGTTCCCCCTTCAATTCCTCCATAGCCTTTAGTCCCGGGGGTGTTGCTGCCCATCCCAATCCCAGAAAATTTGCCACCATATTAGTACAAATATACTCCTTGGCTTTGCTATTTTCCGGCACATTTGGAAATAAAAATTTCACTATTGGAGAAAATAATTTGGATAGCTGTTTAATTACTCCCGCCTTTTCTGCCACTTCCATAAAACCCATCCAAAATCCTAAAACACCTGCCATTGTAACACACAGTTCAACAGCTTCCTTTCCTGCCTGAATTCCACCATTTGTCATTTCATGCAAGTTCCCGGTAATCAAACTGTATATTATCCCAAATAAAATCATAAAAGCCCATATATAATTAAGCATTCAAAAGCACAACCCCAATATGATTTCTCATTTAATTCTATGAGGATTTCTCCATAAAATGCCAAAATAATAAAACCCGATGTCTAGTATAACTCACCCTTAATAGCAGTATGTTTCACGCAGGATAAATTTTCAGACTGCAAGACGGAGGAAGAAGGCGTAGCGGTGGCTACGTCGACTGACGACAACGCCGCAGATGGAAATTTAGA
>JBNRML010000069.1:0-12720 GCA_050309585.1 Lachnospiraceae bacterium | reverse complement strand
TCTAAATTTCCATCTGCGGCGTTGTCGTCAGTCGACGTAGCCACCGCTACGCCTTCTTCCTCCGTCTTGCAGTCTGAAAATTTATCCTGCGTGAAACATACTGCTATTAAGGGTGAGTTATACTAGTAAAGTCAAATGGAAATTGAGTTCATATCAGGCGGCTTATTTAAATTATGGCATAGCAAACAAGCCTCATTGATGAGACTGATTTTTGAAGTATTAGAGCACTCATTTTAAATCCGTAGTGGTATATGCAGTTGTGGTTTTCCCAGATGACCACCACAACATTTACATACGGATATGTTTATGCCATACAGGGTTTCTATGATTTGAGGTGCATCCATATCTTTAAGTATGGATAAGTATTTCTTACATCCCAGAAGGTTCCGGCATAAGGTTAAATGCTTGTTTTTACTACGGGTGCAAAGTAAACCATAATGCCTGATTCTGACAAAACGTTTTGGAGGAACGTGCATAAGAAACCTTCGTATAAACTCTACGCCGGGAATTGTAAGTTCTTTCCACTTACCCTCTTCGCGATAGTCTTTAACATAGTAGGTAACGGTATCCCCATCCATACGAATGATTCTATGGTTGCTTATAGCGATGCGATGGGTGTACTTGCCAAGATAATTAATGACAGACTGTGCACCATTGAAGGTTTTCTTACAATGCGGAATCCAGTCTTTATAGTAGCAGGTGTTAAGAAGCTCTTTGAAAGAATAGTGGTTGCGGTATTTTTCACTACTGCCATGAAATTCAAGTTTGTTATCTTTGTATAGGGACTTAAGTTCATCCATATATTTACCACGAAATACCTTGGATAACACTTTTACAGGCAGGAAGAATTCTTCGCCTTTATCACGCCACTCGTTTTTTGATGAAAGACCACCACCAAGAAGTATGACGTGTATGTGTGGATGGTAGTTCATTTCAGAGCCCCATGTGTGTAAAACACAGATGTATCCAACCCTGGCACCAAGGTGTCTGTTATCAGCAGTAAGTTCGTTTATAGTAGCTGATACAGAGTGGTATAACGCATCATATAATACCTGCTGGTTACTATATATGAGAGGATTTAATTCCTGTGGAACAGTAAATACTACATGAAAGTACGGAGCATCCAGAACATCTTCACGACGATTATCTATCCACTTTTCTTTAGGTAAAGCCTGACACATAGGACAACACCGGTTACGACAGGAATTATAACGAATCTCCGGATGATCACATTCTTCACAGAATTGTACGTTGGCACCATAAGCTCCGGTTTTGCAGTTGATAATACAATGAGCAACCTTAGCCTGCTGGGATGAAGGGTTATATTTATCCAGATATTTGGGATAAAAATAATGAAATATATCCCTGTACAGTAGGTTTATCCAAGAATATCACCTGCTTCCATGTCAAAAGGACTGGTGATGCCAAGAACCGTTTTATTACTTAAATGCAGATATACTTCAGTAGATTTAGGATCGCGATGTCCGAGGAGAGTCTGGATATAGCGAAATTCCACACCATTTTCCAACAGATGAGTCGCAAAAGCATGTCTTAAAGTGTGAGGTGAGATAATGTTTACTAATCCCTGCTTTTTTACAGGTGTTTCTAAGATACTGTTGAACAGCAGACTGGGTGATGCGATTGTGTGGTTTATTCTTCTGGATAAACAAAGCATCCGTAGGCTTATTGTAGGCAAACTAGTATCCAGTAAGTATATCGAGAGACTTCTGGGACAGTATAGTGTATCTGTCGATACGGGATTTGGACTTTCTTACATGAACAGTCATATTTGTTCTGGAAATGTCACAATAATCCAGATATACAGCTTCAGAGACACGAAGCCCGGAGCCATATAATAAAGAAAATATGGCTTTATATTTGATATCGTCTACATAGTCAAGAAGGTGGTTAATCTCTTCCAAAGATAGAATAGTTGGAAGATGATAATCCTCTTTCATGCGAGGAATGACATCATCATCCCAAGGCTTATGTAAAACTCTGCGGAAAAAGAAATGAATGGCAGAATTATAGTGATTAAGAGTAGTGGCTGCAATTGTTTCCTGCTTGAAAAGAAGGAAGCTTCTTACATCCTCGGCTGTTATATCCTGAGGATTCTTTCCGGTATATTCAAGGAAACGCAGTATGAAATCAGTATAAGTTTTGATAGAACTGTCTGCAAGATTGCGAAGCTTAGCTTCGATATGTAATTGATTAATATATTCTTTGTACATAAATGACCTCCGTAAATTAAATGAAATGTTAATGGTTTCATATCCGTTTACGGTGGTGCATTTGCTTGATAAAAATGCTTGTGTAAGCAATGTAAAAATGGTATTCTTTTCATAGGCAGTTGGTCGGGACTAAGCCCGTTGTTTGAAGTTTGTTATTGGTCGTGCTTTAACAATACTATCTTGGGACAATCCTGTCACTGCCTTTTTTAGAAAGAGCAAAAATGTGCCACAGCCTTGGTAGGCCATCGCGCAGCGATTTTGTTCTATTTGAAGTTTCTGCTGAGTTGCTTTACAATATTTTTTTATATTTTTTGGAATTAGTATTGACTCCGACGTTACGTAATAGTTTATGCTAAAGTTACCAAGTCAAAGGAGGAAATAGTAATGATGACAATAAATGAAGTAAGCAAACTTGCCGGAGTGAGTATACGCACTCTACAATATTATGACAAGATTGGTCTTTTACATCCATCGGGATACACAGATGCGGGCTACAGACTGTATGACGATACAGATTTGGAGTGCCTTCAACACATACTACTGTTTCGTGAATTGGAGTTTTCTCTGAAAGATATCAAGGTAATTATAAGTAGTCCAGACTTTAATAGAAGTAAAGCTTTGGAACAACAGGTTGAGTTGCTTAGATTAAAGAAGGAACATATTGAAAACTTGATAAACTTTGCACTTGGAATAAAAATGTTAGGAGTAAAACATATGGATTTTAAGGCTTTTGATAGAAGCAAGCTGGATGAATATTCCAGACAAGCAAAGGAATTATACGGTAACACACCAGAATACAAAGAAATGGAAGAAAAACAGAAGAAGCGTACCGAGGAAGATGAAAAAATCTTAGCAGATAGATTTATGCTGTTATTTAAGGAAGCTGGAGAAATAAAGGATAGTGACCCGGCATCCGATGAGGCACAGAATCTTGTAAAGAGAATACAAGACTATATTACAGAAAATCTTTATACTTGTACCAATAAGATTCTGCGTGGACTGGGAAAAATGTATTCAGGCGGCGGTGATTTTACAACGAATATTGATGCTTATGGAGGGGAAGGTACTGCGGTCTTTGTAGCAAATGCGATAGAAATTTATTGCGATAAAGCAGAATAAATTAAAGTTATATTGTTAGGAATACAACGATAACTTTCAGTAATACGTTCTGTTGCTGTGATGATTTTTCTACGATATACTCCTTCAAAAAGGAGTGTGCTCTTATGGGTAGAGAAATTTACGACATCGTCAATAATATGGCGGAAGTGTTAAATGCATCGCAGATGCAAAGATTACAAGAGGTTCTGGTAAAACGCTTATCTGAAAAGGCTACATCAGATTGTGCACAGACCACGAATGTGGAATTTTTGGATATGTTTTTAACCGCAAAGCATTTAGAAGGATGTTCTGATAAAACAATACGCTATTATAGGTGCAATATTGAGAAAATGCTGGATACAATAAATGTTCCGGTGATAAAGATTACAACTGAAATGCTACGAAAATATCTTGTGGAGTATCAAACGATAAATAATTGTGGAAAGGTAACTATTGATAATATTCGTAGAAGCCTTTCCACTTTCTTTTCATGGTTGGAGGAAGAAGATTATATTATAAAAAGTCCGATGAAAAGAATTCATAAGGTGAAGACTGCGATTATTGTGAAAGATACCATTCCGGACGAGAAAGTTGAAATTCTCAGAGATAATTGTAATAATCTTCGTGATAGGGCAATGATTGATTTTTTGCTTTCAACTGGTATTCGTGTGGGCGAATTAGTTAGACTGAATATTGATGATATAGATTTTTCGGAGCGAGAATGTGTAGTTTATGGAAAGGGCGACAAAGAGAGAAAGGCATACTTTGATGCAAAGACTAAAATTCATTTAATGAATTATATTGAATCAAGAACAGATAATAATAGTGCATTATTTGTGTCGCTAAACAAACCGCACAGTAGACTGACTGAAAGTGGAGTGGAACTACGATTACGCGAGATGGGGAAGAAGTTAGGTGTGGAAAAAGTTCATCCACATAAATTTAGAAGAACTATGGCAACCAGAGCGATTGAGAAGGGCATGCCAATTGAACAAGTGCAGAAGATATTGGGACATGAGCAGATAGATACAACTCTTAGATATTATGTAAAGCTTTTTATTATGTAAAGTATCCTGGTGAATCCCTATGTTTATGCAGAAATCCACCAGTTTTTCTTTACATAACAGTTTTATATTCTATTACAAACTCTTAAGCCATGTCATAAGTTCAGCATCTTCATTCCATTCTTTTGCATCTGCTGGAATGACTTCTTTTGTATCCATTTTTTTTAATGCCTCACGTTTCATTTTTACACTTGTTTTTGAGTATATTTCAGTTACCTTAAGGTCTGTATGACCTAGGAAATCCTTAATAAATATGGGGTTAACATTTGCCTCAGTAAGGTGCATTGCCTTTGTATGTCTTAGTTGGTGAGGTGAGATATCATTGATCCCACATTGCTCAGCATATTTTTTTAATACATAGGTTATTCCCTGACGTGTAAGTTTTTTCTCTTGAGCATTGAAAAATAATGGGTGATCACCATTTAGTCCATTATCTAAACCATTTCTCTTCATATATTCTTTTAGAATACAAACGGTTTGCTCCATTAAAGGTACACTTCTTGTCTTTCTCCCTTTTCCTGTTAATTGAACCTGGGCAAGAGAATCAAGACGTAAATCTCTAATTCGAATATCAGCTAGTTCTTGAACTCTAGCTCCGCTATCATATAAAAGGCATAACAACGCTTGATCTCGAAGTCCTCTTGCTGTATCAGTACTTGGTGCTGCAAGAAGTTCTCTTGTTTTTTCTTCATTCAGAAAGCCGATAACCCTTTTTTCTGTTTTTTTGAAAGGGATGCCAATTATCTGGTGACACTGAAACATATATTCTGGAGCATTTTTTTGTATGTAATGAAATAATGACCTTATTGCAGCAAGTCTTTGATTGCGTGTGCTTATTGAATTGCCTTTTTCTACCTCGAGCCATTTCAAAAATTCCTCTATTGCTGTAACAGTAAGATCAGTAACTCTTATCTTATCGCTTGATATACCTTTTTCACTTTCTATATATTTAAGCAATTGAACATAAGCGTCGCGATAGGAGGCTATGGTATTTTTACTTTGATTATGTATGATTGGAAGTTCGTTGAGTAGAAAACTACTAAGCAATTGTGGAAAATCATTAGTCATCTTCATATTCTGTTTTCACCTCCAAATCAGGCATAATAGAACCATATATCTTGTTTATCTGGTCTATCAAGTCTGGAAATGCCTCTGCTGTAAGTTTTAAATATTTGCCAGTTTCTGATAAGGTTGCGTGTCCCATATATGTCATCAGAAGTGGTAAAGCAACTTCATGAGGAATTCCGTTATGAAACATATTGTTCATACTATGAACACAGAAAGTATGGCGCAGGTTATGTAGATGAGGACCGCCAAACTTACGACCACCGGAGGTGATTCCGCATTTAAAAGAATATCATGAAAATAATGATTCACGGCTGTTTTTTCATAGTGCCCTGAGCCTCTATTACTCCTAAAAAACAAATCTGTATCGTTGTAAACCGGATGTGTTTTTCTCTTGTACCATTGCAAATATTCAGCAACTGAATCTGAAAAAGGTATTTCTCTATCTTTGTTGTTTTTTGCATTTTTTACATGGAGAAGTTGCTTTTCAAAATCTACATCTTTCATTGTTATATTTAATGTTTCTGAAATTCGTAGCCCACATCTATATTGAACTCTTAAAAGAGTTGGATAGAAAATGTGGCTTTTACTTGCATGTGGTTTTATGTTATCAGCTGCACAAAAAATATCATGTATTTCATCATGATTGAAAATATAAGGTTTGAAATCTTCATATTGTCTTGTTACAATTGAAAAGTCAAGCATATATGCAGGAACATCATGCCTTATCATGTATTCAGCCAAAACACGGATAAGTGCAACACGATTTTCCTGCGTTGCCTGGTGACAATTCGGATCCTTTTTGACAAATTCTAAGCAGAATTCTTTTGACAATCCATCGCTACAATCAAAAGAAATACTCATCTTATCAAGCACACCGAGTAATCGTTCCTGTTCCCTATATTTAAATCCAAGACTTCTTTTTTCGTCCAATAGCCCTTGTAAATATTTGGCGAGTGGACCGGTAAATTCTTTATTCATTGACATAATCAGCAACCTCCACTTCTAATGCACATTTTCTAAGACCATCTGTTTCTACTCTTAGATAGTGCTTGGCTACCTGCGGATCAGAATGACCCAGGATATCTGAAATAGTTGTAACTTCTACATTATTTTGAAGTAAATTCGTTGCTAGTGAATGTCTAAGAGAATGCCATCCGGTTCTTTTTCCTTCCTCTCTTGGAATTCCAGCTCTTTTGAGTGCTTTATTGAAATTATGACCAAGTGTACTGATAAATGGCTTTCCCTTGTATGGTGCATTGTGAACTACAAATATATTTTCACAATCAGTGATTGGTCGACCGTTTTTTAAATAATCA
Source organism: Lachnospiraceae bacterium (assembly GCA_050309585.1). Taxonomy (GTDB): domain Bacteria; phylum Bacillota; class Clostridia; order Lachnospirales; family Lachnospiraceae; genus Bovifimicola. Next base: position 5,943 of record JBNRML010000069.1, on the reverse strand, counting down.
ATAATAGCCCATCCGACATCATTTGGAAGTGGAAGATTCAATGGTTCTTTCGTTTTTCTCTGAATTATAGAGAGTTCTTTTTTATCCCAATCAATATCATTAAATTTTATGTTTATAATATCTCCTATACGTAATCCTAGCCTGGCTCCAATAAGCATCATTGCATAATCACGTTTACCAACAGGATTTGTGGTATCAATTCCATTTATAAGCGATTCTATCTGCTCCTCAGACCATACCGTAGGAAGTTTTGTATGTGATCTTTGAGGTGAATGAGGAAGATAATACTCTATAGGATAATCGACATATCCATTGAGATAAGCATATTTAAAATACTGACGGAGAATGGAAATTCTCCATGCTATGGTAACTGGTGCTATTCCTACTAAAGAATTAACATATCTTGAAATTAAATCTGACGATACTCCATTTAAGTCATGAACATTTGCTGAATCTAAAAGTAAAATCAATTCAGATACAGTTATGTTAACTCTTCGTACATAGCTTGCAGAACATTGGTATTCTACTTTATGTCTTATAAATTTTTCCGTTACCTCTTTGAATGGTGCAGGCCAAATTATTTCGCCTTTGAAATCGTGTCGTCTAAAAAGAGTTCCAAAATTGTAATACTCAGCTAATGAGCGTATTACCCTAAAATAATACATTTCATTTTTGGAATGTTCACCGGAAGTAACAAATCCCCCAAGTTGATTAAATTTTTCAACTAGGAAATCTGTTCCTAAGGATTGTGAATAATCCTTGTCACCTGCATACACCGTTAATTCCTCAAATACTTTTCTGTATCTGCGCATAGAATCTTCAGCATAGCCTAAATCAACCAACTTAGTTTCCAAGTCATTGCACAAATCCCTCACTTTGATTTGTCTTATCATAGCAAATCTCTCCTTTGTTTGATTAGTAGAGGTAAAACCTCTCCAATCAAATTATCGATTGTTATGACAAGTAACGCTATTCAATTATTCAGTATTTATGCTAGTTTAGGAAGATTTCTTACCATAATAACTTGCTTTACATAATGCCGATTATGACAAGCTTGTCATAATAGATACGCTATGGTAAATCAAAACAATGTGAAGTTGTCACATAGAAAGTATATATCATAATCATATTTGTAATGACAATGTATTGACACGCGATAAAAGAAGTGCTATGATATAGAAAAAGGTGAGGAGGTATGTCTTATGGATACAAATTTGAATGTTGCTATTGCACCAAAGGATTCAACTTTTCAAGTAAGAATAAATTCAGATATTAAAAAGGCTGTAGAGGATATTTATGCAAAAACTGGAATGACATTGACAGATGCATTTAACACCTTTATACAGCAATCTTTAAATGTTGAAGGTCTTCCGTTTATCGTTACCAAGAATAGCAAAGAAGCGTTGAGGGAACAAGCGGTTGCCATGCTGATGCTTGATTTGAAGAGAGCTGAGGAACGAGCTGAAATGGAAGGTTGGATTGATGCAGATGATTTGGAGCGAGAATTGGGGGTAATTGATTGAAAAAGATAAAATATACTCCTGATGCAGCAGATAAATTACGTGCATTAAAATCGGCAATATACGGTGAATATGGTGGGGATAAAGCCAAGAAAATTATCAAAAGCATAACAGATGCAATAAGAGGACTTTGTGATTATGAAGAAAAGGGTCCTGAAGTATCGAAAATGTTTGATGTGGTGTCAGACTATCGGTATATATTTGTGTCTAGAAATTATGTGTTTTATAGGATAGAAGATAAATACATTCGAATAATTAATCTTTATCATGAGAAAGAGGATTTTATGTGGCAGTTATTTGGAATTGATACTACACCTCAAGATACGATAGATTATTGGGATGAATAGAACAGAAGATTTGAATTTGATGAGGTGATGAATATGGTATATAGACTTCCACAAATTGATGATATAAGCATCTTGCAAGAATACATGCAGGAGCACTATGACAATAAAGAGAATAGCATTAGTGCAAGTCTCGGATTACCGGCTTCTGAGTATCATGATTGGGTAGAAAAGATACAAAGAAATGCTAGGGTTGGGGATGAACAATGGGGTAAATCCTTGTTGTACCTTTGTTTTGAGAATAACAAACTAATAGGGTTATTAAGCGTTCGTTATGAATTGCCTGGAAATCTCACTAAAGTATTGGGTGACATCGGATATGGTGTAAGACCATCAGAAAGAAATAAGGGTTATGCTACTATCATGCTTCGCTATGCATTGTCTGTTTGTAAAGAAAAAGGAATGGATAATGTTTTGCTTGGTTGCTATAAGGATAACTTGGCATCGGCGGCTACTATTAAAAAGAATGGCGGGGTATTGGTAGATGAAAATGATAACTATAACGAAGGAAGGATTAGCCAGTATTATTCAATAAAGTTGTAGAAAAAAGTAAAACTGTCCAATAAATTTCAGTCTCACGGCGAGATTGAAAGCACATATGAATTTGAATACAAGGAGGTATTAATATGGATTTAGGAGCAATTACTAACAGTACAAATGCAGTAGCTAACACTTATGCTACAAAGGAAGCGAAACAGGCTGATGAAGTCAAAAAGTATGGTGTGACCGGAAAGACGATTGGTCAGCCGAAACTTAGTGAAAATGCAAAGAAGTATTATGAGGAATTAAAGTCTAAATATCAAAATATGGATTTTATTCTGGTAAGCAATGACATGAAGGAAATGGCAAAAGCGAATGCCGGAAGTTTTGCTAACCCTCACAAAATGGTTGTTTTGATTGATGAAGAAAAGATTGAGCGTATGGCAACGGATGAGCAATATCGTAAACAGTACGAAGGCGTGATTGCTTCTGCACAGAATAAATTGCCGGAGTTAAAGCAGTCATTGGGCAATTCTGTAAATATCAAAGGATTTGGTATGCAGGTAAACGATAATGGTGCATCTTCATTCTTTGCAGTTATGGATAAGTCTTTTAAAGATCAGGCGAATAGATTGGAAAAGCAAAGAGCCGAGAAAAAAGAAGAAAAGAAAGCGGCTCAGAAAAAAGCTGAGAAAAAGGAACGGGAAGAACAGCTTGAAGAGAAAAGGCTTAAGAAGAAGGAATCACAGGAAGTAGTAATTACAGCAAATTCTATTGAGAAATTGAAGAAAAAGATAGATGACTATAACTATTTACAGATGGCAGATACTGTAAAGACGGATGCTGAAAAGTATCTTGGAACAACGATTGATTTCAAGGGATAGGAGGCAGACAATGATTACAGGAACCATTTACAATGCAGGAAAAATGCAGGAAATGACTCAAAAATGGGAGCAAAAGAAATCGTCCGGCAATATCCTGAAAAAAGAAGTAAAAGAACTATCTCCGGAAGAACAGCAGCTCAAAATGTATCAGGAGCAGCTTGAAAGAGAGCGTGAAGGAAATGAGTATAGTTCCATTTATGTTAAGATTCAAAGTGGTCAGGAATTAAGTCCGGCAGAAGAAGATAAACTCCGTGCAAAAAATCCTAAGATGTATATGGAGTATAAGGCTGACAGAATGGAACAGAAAGCCTATGAGAAAAAGCTGAAAAACTGTAAGACGAAAGAAGAAGCGGAAAGACTTCATGTAAACAGGATGAATGGAAAATTGTCCGAACTAAAGTCAATCGTTAATAATCCTAATATTCCCAAGAGTGAAAAATTAAAAGAGGCACAAAGAATATTGGGTGATACTACTAAAACAGCACAGATTTTTCATAAATTTACAAAAAGTGCTGAGTTTAAGGAACTGCCTACGGAAGAAGAAATAATGGAAGCGAAACAGGCAGAAGCAGAGCTGCGTGAAGAACAGATTGTAGGTGGAGCTGATGAAAATTCAGAAATAAATGCAGAGAGCGATAATGAGACTCAAGTTGTGCCGAATATATCGGAAGATGATAACATCGTAGATAATGCCGGAAATACCATGAAAGACACTCAACAAAGTGTGGCATTTGAAACCGAAAAAAAGGTATTAGAAGAAATGTTTGAGTTGGAAAAGAAGCATTTTGGAGAATCAAAAAAGGCAGTAAAGATTGATGTATCACTCTAATTTTGGGTTTCGTTCCATTTCGTAAAGAAAAATAAATATTTGCCGATAACTCTTATAAGCTAAGGAAGGCGTCTATTTTCAACGGATTGAAAATAGCAAAACAAAAAGCACCATCAAATATAAAACTTTATCCACTTATAAATTGCGCAATGAAATATATGTTTAAATGTAAATCAGATGACGCAGTTAATGTTATACAATATGAAATTGCAGGATATATGGATGCGAAGCTAAAGACGTATGTTATTGAACCAAGAGGTTGTAAGAAAGAACTTCCTTGTATAGTTTATTTTCATGGTGGTGGATTTTTATTAAGGGCTTCAGGAGCGCATTACCAAATTGCAAAATGGTATGCTGAAAGAACCAAATGCAAAGTCGTTTATGTAGATTATCGGTTAGCACCAAAATATTCATTTCCTATTCCGATAGAAGATTGTTACTGTACATATCAATGGACAATCAAAAATGCAAGTGAGTTAGGTATTGATAAAAATAGGATTGTAATAGGTGGTGACAGTGCTGGCGGGAATTTAGCGGCTTCTGTTACACTTATGTTAAATGAAAGAAAAGAACAACTTCCTAGTGGAGTAATGTTAATTTATCCAGTGACAGATAGAAGAATAGAAACAGAATCTATGAAGCGATATACAGATACTCCTATGTGGAATGCAAAATTATCAAAAATGATGTGGAATGCGTATCTGAATGATGCCAGTGTAGTTGATGTGAAGTATGCATCACCTATGGAGGCTGAAAGCTTAAGTTTTTTCCAAAGAACATATATGGAAGTGGCAGAATTTTATTGTTTACATGACGAGGGTATTGACTTTTCAGATAGACTGCAACAAGAAGGCGTGGCAGTAGAATTGAACGAGGAAAAAGGGACTTGTCATGGATTTGAAACAGTGTTAAAAAGCACGATATTAAAAAATGCAATGGAAAGAAGAATTAATTGGTTAAAAGAGATCTTATGCAAGTAAAGATTATATATACAATGAAAAATTTGAATTTGACGAGGAGAATATGCGATGAAAGTCTATGATATTTCTCAAGAAGTTTTTAGTTGTGAAGTATATCCTGGTGACCCTATACCGGAGAAAAACGTGTTGAAATCAATGCAAAAAGGTGAAGTATATAATTTAACTGCATTTAGCATGTGTGCACATAACGGTACGCATATAGATGCTCCGTTTCATTTTATTAGAGATGGAAAAACAGTTGATGAGATATGCTTGGAAGCATTTGTGGGAATGGCTTATGTGGCAGAACATAACGGGATTGTTGCGGGCAATGATGCTACAGAAATAATAGAAAAAGCAAAGGAGCAGAATCCAGAAGCAGCTAAAAGGATTCTGCTTAAAGGCGATGTTGAAGTATCGTTAGAGGCAGCAAAAGCATTTGCAGCTTCAGAGGTTTTACTTTTGGGAAATGAGCCCCAAACAATCGGACCACAAAAAGCACCAATGGCAGTACATCTTGCACTTTTGGGTGCGAATGTCGTCTTGCTTGAAGGCATTCGATTAGGTGATGTTTGTGAAGGTGTTTATTTGTTAAATGCTGCCCCGCTGAATTTAGCGGGTTCGGATGGTTCGCCATGCAGAGCTATATTGATAGATATGGATGAGAGAAAACTTTCAGTCTTGTAGAGAGATTGAAAGCAACAGAAGATTTGAATTTGGCGGTGAGATAAATGAATTATATTAGACAATGATTTTTTATACTGCAGATAGGCTTGCAGAGGTGGATAATAAAAACTATATACAATTACGTAACAATGTGTTAGTATGATTAACAGAAAAAAGAAAGGCACATGAAGTGAAAGGTGAGGAGATGTATAACAGATAATTTGGTTTGAGCAAGACATATATGATTTAAGCCCTGTGGTA
>JBNRML010000068.1:0-35012 GCA_050309585.1 Lachnospiraceae bacterium | reverse complement strand
AACGGGGCTTTGTGGATAAAAGTACGGAAACTCAAGTGTATTTAATTATTGACTTTTATTTATTCAATGATAAAATATGTTTTTGGATTTGGAGAAATAATTATCAAAATGAGGAAATAAAGCATAAAATATTGCATAAAAGAATCACAGTAACGGAGGATAAGATGGCAGCACAAATTTTAGCAGTAATTATTTTTATCGCGATGTTCGCACTCATAATTACCGAAAAGTTCGAACGTCACATTGTCACTCTTGCATGTGCCTTATTAACACTAATAATAGTATTTGGCATCTGTATGCAGGATTTCGAGGCAATGATGCACACATTAAACGTCAGGAGTATTTTCACAACCGAATTCTGGTATACAACCGGTGAGGCAACGGAAAGTACATCCGGCATAAACTGGGCAACTATTATTTTCATTGCCGGCATGATGTTTATGGTTGAAGGTATGGCTCATGCCGGATTTTTCAGATGGCTTTGCATGACTATTGCAAAATCAGTCAAATACAGGATAATTCCTTTGTTGATTACTTTTATGGTTATGTCAGCAATTCTTTCTATGTTTATTGACAGTATTACAGTTATTCTCTTCCTTGCAGCAGTAACTGTCGAACTGGCAGGATTATTAAAATTCAATCCCATACCCATGATATTATCAGAAATATTCTGTGCTAACTTAGGTGGTTCCGCAACAATGTGCGGTGACCCGCCAAACATTATTATAGGAACTTCACTTGGATATACCTTTGCAGATTTCATTAAGAACACTGGTGCAATCGCAGGTATATCTCTTGTAGTAATCATAATCTATTTTTATTTATGCTACCGCAAGGAATTAAAGGCCTGTGAGTCTGCCGTGTCCCGAGACAAGCAGAATTACCCTAATCCATCGGAAGCAATCAAGAATAAAAGAGCCTTTGCAATCAGCACAATTATATTTATCATTGCAGTGGCAATGCTCATAACCCATGCACAGACCGGTCTCACTGTGGCATTTATCGGAACCTTTGTGGCAGTTGTCACAATTCTTACTTCTGGTAAAAATGCCTTGACTATCACAAAAAAAATTGATTATAAAACCATTTTGTTCTTTTTAGGATTATTCGTTGTTGTTGGCGGCCTGGAAGAAACAGGAATACTGGAGATAATTGCTAAATTTATCAAAAACGTATGCGGTGGCAACAAAATGCTTATGGTGGCAATTATTATCTGGGTTTCAGCCCTGGCAAGTGCCGTGGTTGACAATATCCCATTTGCTGCTACCATGATTCCTGTCATAAAAACTCTTTCAGCTACAGCCGGTGTTGAATTATCAACACTTACATGGGCACTTTCAATCGGTACGGACATTGGTGGCAGTGCTACTCCTATCGGTGCTTCCGCAAATGTTGTTGGTACTTCTGTCGCTGCCAAGGAAGGACATCCGGTCAGCTGGGGTAAATACTGTAAAACTGCAGTTCCGGCAACAATCATTGTTCTAACAATTGCAACCATAGGTATTTTCTTGAGATATTTTTAAAAAACTGATATAATTGACATATAAGCATATTGTACGGATTATTTTACAGAAAGGAAGGAACCTATGAGAAAACAAATTATTATTTCTGTCAGCCGTGAGTTTGGAAGCGGTGGACATGTTATTGCGCAAAATATTGCAAAACAGCTTGATATTCCCGTTTATGACTACAATATTTTAAAAGAAATTGCTGTTCAAAAGGGTGTTGATCACAAGAACCTGGAAAAATACGATGAGATTCCAAAGAACAGACTTTTTTCAAGGACGGTCAGGGGATACAACAACTCTCCTGAAGAAAACATTGCAAACCTTCAGTTCAAGTTTTTGAAGGACCTGGCAGCCAAGGGCGAATCCTTCGTGGTTGTCGGAAGATGCTCAGAAAGTATTTTAAGTGAGTACGAAGGTCTCTCAAGTTTTTTCATCCTTGCTGATATGGATAAAAAAATACGCAGAACTGCAGATTATTATCACATAAGTGACGAAGAAGCCGAAGAAATGGTTTTCTCAATCAACAGAAAAAGAAAACAGTATCACAACTACTACTGCAACGGCAGCTGGGGTGATTCAAGATATTACGATATGTCCATCAACTGCAGTCCATTGGGACTCGATGGCACAACTGAAATTGTATCAAGTTTTATTCAGAAGAAATATAATCTATAATGGAAAAAGCTCTTAACTTTCAAAATCAACATTGAAAGTTAAGAGCTTTTTACGCTCATGACTTTTTAAATGTATATCCACTCTCACTGTATTCTTTCATATCAAGGGTTCCGCTAAGTCCTGCAAGGTTAGGAAACAAATCTCTTAAGCTTCTCATTTTATCATTTAAGTCTTTGTCGTCCCCAAGCTCCACCTTAACATTCTCAATATAAAGGTTTACCATATCTGAATCTGTAATGTATATCCTGTCTGCCTTTATCTCATATTTTTTGAGCAACTGCGTTGTATCAAGAATGAGATGAAATACATCTTCATTTTGTACAGGAAGTGTTTCATTGATGATGATTGATTCAAAATCAAGACCGGTAATCTGCGGAATTCCTTCAAGAACCCTACCTGAACTCTCAACCACCGTACCGTCCTTATCGAAGTACATATTACTTCCCATATACGTAACATATCCAATCATTTTCTTCTCATAAATAGTTATTTTGACACTGTGAAGGGATGTGATTGACACAGAATATTTATCCACGAAGGGAATCTTTTTCTGCTCTTTGTACTTTGTATTGTAATATAATACATAAGGATTCCTATCCCATTTATTCTCAAATAAATAAGATATCAGCTCTTCCTTTGTATACTTATCATTTCCTTCAATTTGTATATCATTATCATCTATGCGCTGTACCGCAAGAATACCCGACGCTGCTGCAATTATTACCAATAACACCATAAAAATAATGATACATATTTTTTTCTTTTTACTCATAAATCCACCTGCTACTGCTCATACTTTATCCTCTTTGACACTGATAGTACCATTCCAATTTCTATAAGCAGACAGAAAATCGATGTACCACCATAGCTCATAAAAGGTAATGTAACTCCTGTGTTTGGCATTGAATTTGTAACAACCGCAATGTTCATTAATGCCTGAATGGCAACATGTGCCATAACTCCAACCACTAACATTGAGCCGAATAAATCCGGGGCATTATTTGATATAATCATAAACCTCCATATCATAAAGACGAACATTGCTATTACTGCAATACAACCAATAACTCCCAGTTCTTCACCAATTACCGTGAAAATCATATCATTCTGCGCCTCCGGAACGTATCCAAGCTTCTGAATACCATTTCCAAGGCCCTTTCCAAACAATCCGCCTGAGCCCAGTGAGTACAATGACTGCAATACCTGAAACCCACCTTCATCAGAATATTTTTCAGGATTCAGCCAAACCCTTACTCTCTCTAATCTGTATGGTTCGGCCAATATCATTCCGACAAATACTAAAACACCCAAAAGACCAATTCCAACAAAATAAATAAATCTTGGACAGGCAACTAAAAGCATTATAATTCCTATTCCCAAAATAATAATTGTAGAACTCAAATCCTTTGTAAATATCAATACAAGTGCTGCCAAAAGTACCTCTGCCGCAATGCAAAATAAAAAGACAGAAAACTTCCTAAGACTTCTGGCATATTTGTTTATCAGGTAAGCCATAATAATTATTACCGCTATCTTAACAGCCTCACAAACTTGGAATGATGCTCCTCCTATTCCTATCCAGCGGCTGGCTCCATTTGCGGTTATCCCTAAAGGAGTCTTTACCATGAGCACCATCAATGCGGAAATCAAGTATATTCCTTCTGCAAAAAATGGAATGCTAAACAAATGATAATCTGTTTTCGCACAAATTACCATAAAAATTAACCCTCCTATAACAAATACCAGCTGTTTCATCAGGTAATGCTTTGAGTCACCAAATTCCATCGATGCCTCATAGGAGCTGGCACTATAAAGGATAACCATTCCAAAGCAAACCATGAAGAGTGTTATAAACAAAAGATTGTAGTCAAAAAATGTACCTGTCTGATTTACATTTCGTCCATTCTTATTTCTATCTCTATTACTCACTTTTTCTCTCCTTAAAGATTATTTACATATTCTTTATACAATCTTCCTCTTTCCTCGTAGCTCTTAAACATATCCCAGCTTGCACAGGCAGGGGACAATAAAACAACATCTCCGTCTTCAGAAAGCTCTGCCGATTTTTCAACGGCCTCTTTTAAGTTCTCCACAAAGATATAGTCCTTAAAATTATGCTTATCGGCTGTTGCTGCTATCTTTTCCTTTGTGGCGCCAAGCAAAACAAGTTTTTTGATTTTGCCATTAAACGCCTCAAACCAGTCATCATATTCAGAGCCCTTGTCATAACCACCGGCAATAAGCACAGTAGGCTTTGTCATAGCCTCAATTGCCTTGATGGAGGCATCTGTATTTGTTCCCTTGGAATCATTGTAATAAATCACACCATCTTTTGTGGTAACATATTCTATTCTGTGTTCCACTGCATTAAAATTTTTAATGGTCCCTCTGATTATATCATAAGGAACATTCATCACAATTGCGATTCCTGCCGCCGCCATCACGTTTTCTATATTATGTATACCCACAAGCTTCATTTCATGGGAATTGCATATAAACTTTTCTTCACCAGCAGTTCTGTAAACAATATCCTCGCCGTTTAAGCAAATCCCCTCATCCAGCGAAGTCCTGCTACTGAAAAACATAACTTTATTTTTTAACTTCAAAGCCTCTTTCCTTAAAATTGGGTCTTCATAATTTAAAATACAAATTTCATCATTAAGCTGATTTTTTGTAATGCTCATCTTAACATTTGTGTAGTTTTCCATGGTGTAATGTCTGTTAAGATGGTCTGGTGTCACATTTAGGACTGCTGTTACAACCGGATGAAATTCTACTGCTGACTCAAGCTGGAAACTGCTTATCTCTGCAGTAATAACAGAATCCTCTTCTGTATCTGCTGCAATATTAGTATATGGGATACCAATGTTTCCCACAACAAAGGTGCTCCCAAAATAATTTTTCATTATCTCTCCCGTAAGAGCTGTAGTTGTGGTCTTTCCATTTGTTCCGGTAATACCAATAACCCTTCCCTTTGAGACCCTGTAAGCAAGTTCGATTTCGCCCCAAATCTCGATTCCCAATTCCCTGACACGGTTTACAAAAGGTGCATCTATTGGAATACCAGGACTTATTATCATGACATCAAAGGAGTTTATTACCTCATCTGTAAGCTCTCCTAAAACTACCTTTACTTTTTCATCTCCAATTTTTGAAACAATTTCCTTTTCATCAAGTTTTTCATTTCCATCGTACAGAATTACCTCTGCACCTATTTTTCTAAGTAATTTTGCAGCACCTATCCCACTTATTCCGGAACCTGCCACAAGATATTTTTTATCTTTCATAATTCCTCCATATTTACAATGCCAGATATGCTATCAGGCACATTATTGTCGTAATAATTGAAAAAAATGTAACTATTCTCGTCTCTGACCACCCGCAAAGCTCAAAATGATGGTGAATTGGAGCCATTTTAAAAATCCTCTTTCCACCGGAAATCTTAAAATATCCCACTTGTATTATCACCGATAACACTTCAACGAGATAAATAAACGCCACTATCAGCAAAAATATTGGCAGCTTAAGCATATAAGCTGTAGACACCACAAAGCCTCCCAGCGCCAGTGAGCCGGTGTCTCCCATAAACACCCTTGCAGGATACACGTTGAACAATAAAAAGCCCAGGAGACTTCCAATAACCGCAGCTGTTATTACATGTATACCTGCTGATACCAGAAAGGATGCTACTGTAAAATACACGGCAATCATAATTGTCACACCTGTCACCAGTCCATCCAGCCCATCTGTAAAATTCGCTCCATTTACAGTTCCAAGAACTACGAAAAATAACATTGGTAAAAAGAGATTTCCTGCATCAATGTATTTTCCATCATATAATCCTCCTGAAAAAGGAACAAGCATCTTTTTGCCATCCTCAACGTAATTCAAAAGATAATAGCCAAATATCATTGTGACAACAATCTGTAGCGCCATTTTTCTTAGCGGCGTCAAACCAACAGAATTTTTCATTACAATTTTTAAATAGTCATCAAGAAATCCCACTAATCCAAAGCCCAAAGTTACAAACAAAATTGGAACTATCTTTTTTTCTTCATCCATGAGGATAATTGACGTTCCAACAATTGAACAAAGTATTATCAGACCTCCCATAGTAGGAGTACCCGTTTTTTTTAAATGGTCCTTAGGCCCTTCTTCCCTAATATTCTGACCAAACTTTAATCTCTTCAAAAACGGAATCACAATCGGACAAAGCATAACGCTTATAAAAAAAGAGATTAAAATTGATAAAATCATTTCCCTCTGCATACTCTCTCCATTTATACTTATCTAGTATAATATCAAATTTATCATTAATCAATCATTTTACTCATCTTTTTTGATATTCAGGTACGGTAAAATGTTTTCGAAAATATCTTTTATAACAGGTGCAGCAATAGTACCACCATAATATATTCCAACAGGCTCATCAATAATGCATATTGCAATCACCTCCGGGTCATCTGCCGGTGCAAAACCTATATACGACGAAATATACTTTCCTGAATTTCTAGGGAGTTTTTGGGACGTGGCGGTTTTTCCACCAATCATGTATCCCTCCACTGCACCTTTTATTCCTCCTCCCTCAGAAACAACCTTTTCCAAAACATTTTTCATTGTGTCACTTGTTTCTTTTTTAATGACTCCCTCCTTAATTTCATATTCGAATTTTTCCAATTCATTTTCATTTATATCTGATACACTTACGCCGAAATGAGGAGTAATAAGGTTACCTCCGTTAATGACAGCACTTACGGCACGCAGTAATTGCAGTGGAGTAATCTGAAAGGATTGGCCAAAGGACATTGTGGCAAGCTCCACAGGACCTACATTTTCAATTTTATGAATAATTGTTCCCGCTTCTCCCGGCAAGTCTATTCCTGTTTTTCCCATAAAACCAAGTTTATCAAGATTTTCAAAAAACCTCTCAGTACCTACCCTCATTCCAATTTCAATGAAAGCAGGATTACAGCTGTTTTTTACCGCATCCACAAAGGTCTCAGAGCCGTGGCCGGTTGTTTTATGACACCTTATTCTTCTATCCTCCACTATCTTATATCCCGGGCAGTAAAATCCCGAATCCATACTCACAACCCCATTTTCCAGAGCCGCTGTGGAGGTTATTATTTTAAATGTGGAGCCTGGTTCATATGTATCATTTATACATTGGTTTCTCCACATTTTATTTAACAATTCTGTATATTTACTGTCGTCTTTCGGAATATCTGTTTCATAATTTAGCGTGAATGGATCATTTAAATCAAATTCCGGTACATTTACCATGGCATATATTTCGCCATTTTTTGGGTTCATTACTATAATCGAAACATAATTTGCCTGTTTTTCCATCAGCACTTTTTCTGCTGCCTGCTCTGCATATTTCATTATATTTATGTCAAGAGAAGTATTTAATGTATTTCCTTGTACACCTTCTTCCCGGTGCTCAGCCATCCCATCAATTTCTACTCCTTTTGCATCTGTAACAGTTAATATCTTTCCCACTGTTCCTTCCATGTATTCATCATATTTTACTTCAAGACCAACTATTCCCTGATTGTCTCCACCTGTAAAACCAATTACCTTTGCTCCCAAAGAACCATAGGGATAATATCTTTTATAATCTTCATCCACTTTAACTCCCGAAAGATTATAATTTCTTATTTTGTCTCCCACTTCCTTTGAAACATTAGATTTTATTTTTTCTCTTACACTTACCTTTTCAACACTTTTTCTTATTTTTTCAGAGGAAATTCCCAGCTCCTCTGACAATACTTTTATTACCTTTTCCTTGTCTTTAATCTGACTATAAATAACAGAAACGGTGCACACTGTCTTATTTGTCGCAATGATTTCACCGTTTCTGTCTTTTATCTCACCCCTGGGGGCCTTTATTTCTCTTTCTCTCTCATGTAAATCCGTAATTCTTTCACTGTACCTGTCTGACTTTATTATCATAAGATATACCAGTCTGTAACCAAGGACAGCCACACCAATAAGTATAAGCAGATTAATTATTTTCATTTTTTTTTATTAATCTTGATTTCCCCTTATACATAAAGCATTATCTATTTCTTTTTTTATATATTATTACAACATCAGCCCATTTATTCATTTCTTTAATGGTCATCACCTGAAGGTTCAACAATATTTCCATTTTCATCCAAATCATTTACTATTGGACCAACATTTGAATAATCCTCATCTTCACTTGGATTATTTGGAACCGTTGACTCTGTTTCCGGTTCCTGTGCCGGAGGTGTTGTATTCTCCTCTGGTACTGGTTCTGGCTGTGGTACTTCTGTTGTTGGGAAAATATTCATATATGGCAATGCCTCTGTCATTACAGCTCTGAATAACTGGCACGCATATGAACTGCTTCCCGGATTATCAACCTGTGGTGCATCGACAACTGCGTAACATACAACCTGTGGATTTTCATACGGTGCGAATCCGAGGAAGGATAAAAGATATGCATTTTCCGTCTTATCATGGTGCTGTGCCGTACCTGTTTTTCCACCCACGGAATATCCCTCAACCTTTGCAGTTTTTGCCGTACCTCTTTCAACTGTGTTTACAAGGGCAAGCTTCAAAAATTCCGAAGTATCCTTTGTGACTGTCTGCTTCATCAATTCTTTATCAATATTTTCAACTATACCACCATTAGAATTTAAAATCTGCTTAACAACATGTGGTCTGTAATAATTTCCACCGTTAATGAGTGAAGAAAATCCTGCCATCATCTGAACCATTGTTACATTAAAGTTCTGTCCAAATGAATTAGTCGCAAGGTCTGTTTCACCCATTTTGTTAACATCAAATAAAAGCCCCTCACAGCTCGCCTCACCAGGTAAATCAACTCCTGTTCTCATACCAAAACCAAATACTGACTGATACTTACAGAAACACTCTTTTCCCTGTCTTGCCGCAATCTGCATAAGACTGTCATTGCAGGAATTCATAATAGCCTGTTCAACTGTCTGTGTTCCATGTCCGGAAGTCTTATGACATCTGATATAGCTTGAATACTTCTCACCACCATCACACAAAAATGTATCCGATGTGCTTATCTTTCCATCTTCTAACGCACCTGCAATGGTAAATGGTTTTATGGTGGAACCTGCCTCATAGGTATCACTGATACAATAATTTCTCCACATCTTGCTCAATGTATTCAAATATGTATCATTGTCCATTTTATCTATTTCTTCCTGAGGGTAATATCCCGTCAAATCTCTCGGATTGTTCAAATTAAATATATTCTGACTGTCCACCATGGCAAGAATTTCACCATTGTTAGGATCAGCAATCATTACTGCACAGTTCTTTGGATGATATTCACTAACCCACTGCTTGACATATTTTTCTGCAATCATCTGAAGATTTATATCTATTGTTGACACCACTGAATTTCCATCTGTCGGCTTTTTTACAATTGGATCCATCGTATTATCTTCATTAACATATCCGTACTCTCTTCCATCAATACCGTTTAAAAATTCGTTATACGACTCCTCTATTCCCCAGTTGCCCTTATTTCCTGATACGGTAAATCCAATTGTACCACTGGCAAGCGAGTCATATGGATACATTCTCTTGTATTCTTCCTCAAACCACACACCCCTTATCTTTGGATGCTCTCCATCAGTCATCATCTTCTGAAATGTTCCAATCTCCTCGTATGTGAGTTGTTTTTGCTTGATAAGATATCTGCATTCCTTATCAGCCTCAACCAGACTTCTGACTTCATCTTTTGGATATCCAAAGCACTCATTTAACGCATCCAGCGTAGGTTCAAGATATTCTCCATCTTTACTGCACATTATGTACGGGTCTAATATGAGGTTAAATACCTTTACGCTTGTAGCCAGAATCTTCCCGTTTCTGTCAATAATGTCACCTCTCTTATACGGAAGGGACTTGCTTGAATATGTCTGCTGCGATAAAACAATTGCCGCATATTCGTCTCCTGATTTCGATTGTATGTTTATTAATACTATCGCTAAACCAGCAAAAGCTGCCAAGACTAAAAGAAATATTCTTGCCAGCTTTACTTTCATTTTTCTCGAAAAAATCTTTAATCTTTTCTCCTTGTTTCTATTAAACCTTTTATCATAATTAGCCATAAAATCCTCATTTTCCAAGAGGTATCATTACTTTTCCGGAACCTCTCTATACTGCTTCATATACTCGCTCTCAGAACTCTGATAAAAAGAAATCTGATTCTTTCCTGCCTGAATCATTCCTAATTCTCCCATTGCCACTGATCTTATGTGATCAACATCAATGTAACTGTTAATAGTATAATCAATAGAATCATTCTGTGCCTTTAATGCATCAACTTGCAGCTCCAATGTGGCAATTTCTGCTTTTCTTGTTGTAATACTGTCTCTGAGTGATAAATACTGAGCACATACTGCTGACATCATCAGGCAGCACACAGCCAAAACAGCAACATATCCTTTGCTCATCCTTGTTGCTCTTTCCCTGTTTTTGTAAACTGCCGCCGAAGTACGTACCCTTCTGTTTCCATCATAAGTTCTAGGCTGTCTCTCGGCATTATCTGCATTGTTGAGCTTTCTTACAGCACTTCCCTCTACATATTCTTCATAGCTTATATAATTTCTCTTGTATGTGTTACTCTTTGCCATTTTCACTATCTCCCTAAAATATCAATATTCACGTTGAAAAACCCTTAATTTCGAACTCTTCGCTCTTGAATTGTCAGAAAGCTCGTCCTCACCTGGAACTATGGGCTTTCTTGTCACTACTCTTCCCTTAGACTTCTTTCCACATACACATACCGGAAAATCCGATGGGCATGTACAAGGATTTTCATTTATCCTAAATCTGTTCTTCACTATCCTGTCTTCTAATGAATGAAATGTTATGATGCTGAGTCTTCCCTTGTCATCTAACAAATCAATCATATTATCAATAGAATCCCTAAGTACATCTAACTCCTTATTAAGCTCAATCCTGATAGCCTGAAAGGTTCTCTTGGCAGGATGTCCACCATTAACCCTCATCTTCATCGGAATGGCTGCTTTTATTATCTCTGTAAGCTCTCCTGTTGTCTCAATGGTCTTTTCTTTTCTGGCATTTACAATATGTTTTGCAATATTCTTTGCGAACTTGTCTTCACCATAATCTCGTATAACCCTGAAAAGCTCCATCTCTGAATATTCATTGACAATATCTTTGGCCGTCATTGAATTTCTGTTATCCATACGCATATCCAACGGAGCATCAGTCATATAACTAAAACCCCTTTCAGCAGTATCAAGCTGGTGGGATGATACTCCCAAATCCAGCATAATACCATTAACCTTTTCAATTCCAAGATTCTTTAGTATTTCCGGCGTATTCACATAATTACTTCTGACAATAGTCACCTTGTCGCCAAACTCAGCTAACCTCTCAGATGCTGCTCGTATCGCTTCCTCATCCTGGTCAATTCCAATAAACCGACCATGTTCACCAAGTTTTCTGCACACATGATACGCATGTCCGCCTCCGCCAAGAGTTCCGTCAATATAAATTCCGTCTGGTTTCACATTAAGACTGTCCACTGTCTCGTTTAACAAAACCGACTTGTGCACAAATTCCAACTTTTCTCCCACTTAATTATCACTCCTTTGATACATTTGATTCACTAGAATGCAATTCCTAAATCTGCCATTCTCTCTGCCACATCATCCATATCTTCTTCACCAAACGTAGCATCTGCCCACTTATCGGCGCTCCAGATTTCAATCTTTTTCCCCACACCTGCAAGAACAACATCCTTGTCAAGTCCTGCAAATTCCCTGTGTGTGGCTGGTATTAATATCCTTCCCTGTTTATCCACTTCAACCTGTGTAGCAGAAGACAGAAAGAAACGCACCAATTTTCTTATGTCACTTTTTCCCGTAGGCAATTCACTCAAAGTTTTTTCAAATTCTTTCCACTCATCAAAGGGGTAAATATAAAGACATCCGTCTAAACCTTTTGAAAGGATAAATTCTTCACCTAGTCCCTCTCTAAACTTCGCAGGCACAATAAGTCTTCCCTTGGCATCAACCGAATGATTGTATTCTCCCAAAAACACTTATCGCACCTCCCATCTGTTTATCTTGTCAAATCTACCACTTCGTGACACTTTATATACCTTTTCATCCACTTTTCACCACTTATCAGTAATTTTAACTCACAAACCATCAAATATCAAGTACTTTTTATTGATTATAAACAAAAAAAATGTCTACAAATATGCGGTTTTCCCACATATTGTAGACATATTTTTACAACTACAAGATATAGTATTAAACAATATTTTACAATTATATTACTGTGACACCTGTGTATTTTCCTCATTTTTTTTCTTGTGTTTTATAAAGATTTTACCACGTATCAGAATAAAAATTCCCACACACACTAAAATTACTGACAAAAGCTGTGAAACAGCTAATCCTGTTTTGGGAATAATGAGCTGGTCTGTTCTCAGGGATTCTATCATAAATCTTCCAATGCCATATCCAATTAGATATATTGCCGAAATTTCTCCCTGAAAGGTCTTGTGTCTTCTATATAATAGTATTCCAATCAATAGCATCAGATTCCACATTGATTCATATAAAAATGTCGGATGTACCTGTATATACTCCACTCCATCCACTATCTTAATATTATCCGCAACAGATTTCGATATCACTCCTGTTACCTCATCTAACTTTATCTGCATGGCAAAGAGGTTATTTGTGTATCCTCCAAAAGCCTCTCTGTTAAAAAAATTTCCCCATCTTCCAAGTATCTGTCCTACCAAAAGCCCCGGTGCAATGGTATCAAGTATCTGCGCCAGTGAAAGCTTCTTTATTTTCGAATAGATTAAGCAGACTAAAATTCCCGCCAAAACGCCACCGTAAATAGCAAGTCCACCATTTTTCAGGTTAATTATTTCCTTAAAATCTCCCCTGTAGTTTTCCCATTCAAAAATCACATAATATGCTCTGGCTCCAATCACCCCAAATAATATTGTGTAGATTGCAAGGTCATAATAGTTATCCTGACTCTGTCCTGTCTTTTTTGCCTCCCTGAGTGCCATAAAAAACGCCAACATCATTCCTATGGAAATTATTATTCCATAATATGCAATCTCAAAATTTCCAATTTTTATGTTCTTACCCAAATCATTTATCTTGATTCCAATGTTTACAAATCTTATACTAACTGCTCCCAGCATATTTTGTCCTCGTTTCTTAAAAAAATGATATCTGTTCAGAGCCAACCAAAAAAACTGACGTTTTCCCGGTGCGCCGCATCTGCCAAATATATTTTAGCCGAAATATCTTTAAATCACAACCTTATTATAATAATTTACTTTTTCCCTTCTTCGTGATATATTATACACTAGTTATGACAACTGAAAAATCCATTTAAAAAGGAGAATTTAAAAAATGAAATTAGGAATCGTCGGCTTACCTAACGTTGGTAAAAGTACATTATTTAATTCCTTAACAAAGGCAGGTGCAGAATCAGCAAACTATCCGTTCTGTACTATTGACCCAAATATCGGAATAGTTACAGTGCCTGATGAAAGATTAAATAAACTGGCTGCATTATATGACTCAGTAAAGGTTACTCCTGCTGTTATCGAATTTGTTGATATTGCAGGTCTTGTAAAAGGTGCTTCTAAAGGCGAAGGCCTCGGAAACCAGTTCTTATCAAACATCCGTGAGGTTGATGCCATTGTTCATGTTGTAAGATGCTTCGAGGACACAAACGTTATTCACGTTGATGGAAGCGTAAATCCCCTCAGGGATATTGAGACAATTAATCTTGAATTAATCTTTTCTGATATTGAAATTCTGGAAAGACGTATTGCAAAAACTTCTAAGGGTGCAAGAAATGATAAGGCCCTTGCAAAAGAACTTGACTTACTCAACAGAATAAAAGCACATCTTGAAGAAGGACGCCTGGCTAAGAGTTTTGAACCAAATGATGAAGATGATTTGGCACTCTTAACTTCTTACAATCTTCTCACATATAAGCCTGTTATATTTGCCGCAAATGTTGCTGAAGACGATTTGGCAGATGATGGAGCTTCTAATGAGCAGGTTAAACAGGTCAGGGAATTTGCTGAAAAAGAAGGCTTCGAAGTATTTGTTATTTCTGCCCAGATTGAACAGGAAATATCTGAACTTGATGATGAAGACAAAGCAATGTTCTTAGAAGAACTCGGCTTAAAAGAATCAGGTCTTGACAAGCTTATCAAAGCAAGCTACAAGCTTTTAGGTCTTATAAGTTACCTCACATCAGGAAAAGACGAGACAAGAGCATGGACAATCAAGGTTGGAACCAAAGCCCCTGGTGCTGCCGGAAAAATCCACAGTGATTTTGAACGGGGATTCATTCGTGCAGAGGTTGTTAATTATCAGGATCTTTTGGACTGTGGCTCTTACTCTGCTGCAAAAGACAAGGGTCTTGTAAGACTTGAAGGAAAAGAATATGTTGTAAAAGATGGAGACGTTATTTTGTTCCGTTTCAATGTATAAAAAAATTGTCAAAAATATTGGGCTGTCCCATTAACGATTAAACTTTAAGTGTAAATCGTTAGTGCTCAGCCCAATTATTTTTGACACACTATTTTATATAATATATTCCATAATATTTGCTTTAATCTATCGACTCAATTATCAAAGCTTTGCCTTCTTTTATAAGTATCTCTCCCATAGTTTCCTGGACTTCATTACTGACTCCCATGCTAATATCCCTTCCCATATACATATCAAGGTTGTTAACATTGTATTTCATTCCTTTTGTGGAAACACCGGTAACCTTTTCAGACAGCGGAATTATTGAAACATATCTGTACTTACTAGTCTTTTTTATATCCAGCCGCTTTCTTTTTCCACCAATAATGCGTATTCTGTTATTTTTATCAACAATATAGCCTTCAACACCTGCATCTAATATCATTTGCAATAACATAATATTCGAAATTGTATGGTCCAGTCTTGTGCCTGTAGCGCATAAAACATGTATTTCCATACTGCCCATATCAATTGCCTGTTTTACTGCCGCACTGGTGTCCGTGAAATCCTTTTCAGCCAGAAACCTTTTTATCTCCACATCTTCTCTGTTTAAATATTTATGTAAAATTGCAGGATTAACAGTGTCAAAATCTCCTACTATACAATCCGGCTTAATTGCCAGTAAATCTGCCACCCTTAATCCACCGTCTGCTGTAATCAAATAATTATACTCTAATTTTTTCAGATAGCTTTCTATAAATTGTAAATCTGCTTCTCCACCTGAAATAATTGCAGTTATTCTCATTTCTCAAACATCCCCTTAAACTTCCTTACATTTTTTTCTTTATTTCCGTTAAACACAGCCGAACCAGCAACTAATACATCTGCGCCAGCCTCAATTATTTCCTCTGCGTTTTCAAAATTTACTCCTCCATCCACCTCAATTTCAATATCAAGTTTTCTGTCATCTATCATTTTTCTAAGCTGTTTTATTTTTCCAGTAGTGTTTTCAATATATTTTTGTCCACCAAATCCAGGATTGACACTCATTAAAAGCACCATGTCAACATATTCCAAAATATATTCTAGTTCATTAAGACTTGTTGATGGATTTAACACAACTCCCGCCTTTACACCTGCTTCCTTTATAGCCTGCACCGTTCTGTTCAAATGCCTGCAAGCTTCAACATGAACTGTAATAATGTCTGCCCCGGCCTTAACAAATTCGTCTATATACCTTACCGGTTCCTCAATCATAAGATGAACATCAAAGGTCTTGTCTGTAACTTTTCTAAGTGAAGAAATGACAGGAATCCCCAATGAAATACTAGGTACAAACATTCCATCCATAACATCTATATGAATGTAATCAGCTCCTGCCAAATCCACGGCCTTCACTTCTTCTCCCAATTTAGAAAAATCCGCCGACAAAATCGATGGTGCCAGTTTAACTTTTTTATTCATATTAATCTCCATTTCGTAGCAAATTTATTTGCGTTCTAATATTTATTTTTACTTTTTATTTCTTCATACATAAGCACATAATTGTCATATCTGCTCTGACTGATTTCATTGCGGTTAAGTCTGTCTTTAATGGCACAATCTGGCTCATTTATATGAACACATCCGGTAAATTTGCAGTCATAGTTAAATTCTTTAAATTCCCTGAAATAATCTTTAAGATCTTCTTTTTCAAAATCATTTACATACAAGGAACTAAAACCCGGAGTATCCATGATATATGTATCCTCGCATATATTGAAAATTTCGGAATGCCTTGTAGTATGCTTTCCTCTTTTTATCTTATCACTTATTTCTCCGGTTTTTGAATTTGCTTCCGGTAAAATCATATTCAGGAGTGATGATTTTCCCACTCCTGAAGGTCCTGCAAAGGCTGTTGTTTTACCCATTAACATCCTCTTAACCTCTTCCACGCCGGATTTATTTTTTGTAGAAGTAAACATCACATGATATCCGGCCTTCACATAAACATCTCTCATTTCAAGTATTTTCTCTTCTGAAACCAGATCAATTTTATTGAAGCAGATAATAGTGTCTATATCATTCTTTTCCATCATTACCAAAAATCTGTCCAACAAATTAAGATTGGGCATAGGCTCAGCTATGGCAAACACAACTAAAGCCTGATCGATATTAGATACCGCAGGCCTGATTAGTTCACTTTTTCTGTCATATATCTCTGTAATATTTCCAAGCTTTTCTTCTTCGCTTAAAATTTCAATCTCAACATCATCACCAACAAGCGGCTTAATCTTGCGATTTCTAAATACACCCTTAGCCTTACATTCATAGATTCCACTATGTACGACGTGTACATAGTAGAATCCTGCTATTCCTTTTATTATTTTACCTTTCATAGTTACTCCATTATTGTTCGGTAATGACAACATTTGTTGTACGGAATACTTCTTCGCCATCAAGCTTAATAATTACAATAGCTGACTGAGCATCTGAATCAATCTTTTCCTTTAACTCAAATGATTTAAATGATGCCAAATCAGAGAACTCCTTCGCCGGATAAGTGATGATTTTTCCATCCTCCTTTGTTACTTCAAGAGAATATGCAAGCTTACCTTCCGTGACATCTTCTCCAATTTCCATGTCTGAAAGTTTAATTGTAGCCACTGCGTATTTATCCTTTGGCTTTTCTTCAGCTTTTGTTGTTTCCCTTGATGGATCCTTACCCTTGCTCACAACATATTTGATTACAGAATCCTTGTTTACGGAAGAGTTCGCATTTGTATCCTGACTGATAACACTTCCCTTTGGAACTGTATCACTGAATTTTTCTTCCTTTACCTCACCCTTAAGCCCTGCAGCAGACAATAACTTTTCTGCCTCAGCCTTTGTTTGGCCAACAATATTTGGAACAACAGACTTTGGTTCAGGTCCCTTACTGAGCCAGATATTAACAGTTGTGCCTGCATCTGTCTTAGAGCCTCCCGCTATATCCTGACGGCACACCTTGCCAACTGCAACAGAATCATTGTATTCTTCGGAAACAGCTCCCAATTTTAAGTCCTTCTGCTCTAATGCAGCCCTTGCTCCATCCTGAGACATCTCAGATAAATCTGGCACAGATACTTTATTAGTGTCGCTGCCCGAACTGATAAACACTGTAATTTCATCGCCCTCTTTAAGGGTTGTGTAAGCTGCAGGCTCAGTGCTGATAACCTTTTCAAGCTCAACATTTTCATCAGCTTTATATTCAAATTTTACCTTAAGACCTAAGTCAGTGAGCTTCTTCTTTGCCTCATCCTTTGTGTTTCCAGTAACATCAATTACCTCTACTGACTTTGCACCCAGGCTGACTGTAAGAGTAATGGTTGAATTCTTTTCAACTACTTCACCAACATCAGGTGAAACTGAAATAACAAAGTCTTTTTCAATCTTAGAATCATGGTCTGTTACAATCTTATATCCAAGATTTGCGGCATTGATTTTCTCGATTGCCTCTGTCTGTGTCTTTCCAACAACATCAGGAACCTTTGTGTGATTTGCATCTAAAGTTGTTTCTTTTTCTGCATCAATCTTACTTCCCGTTTTTCCACCACAACCTGGTCCTAAGAAAGAAATAACGACAAATGCCACAATAATTACTATAATAACAGCCGTTACAATTCCGCCTATGGCAATGATTTTATCCAACTTTGGATTGTCATCATCTTCAAGCTCATCTCCAAGGTCATCCCGGATTTCACTATCTTCATCTTCATCAGGTTCAACAATCTCATTATCTTTTCCAATAACAGGAATATCAATCTCCTGTCTCTCGAAACCTGATTCCTTCCTGATTTTCTTCACTTCTTCATCAGAAATCATTCTTGTGACGCCCTTGTCATCTACAGTAACCATCTGAACAAAGTCCTCATCAGGTGATATAAGGGACTTCTTAAGGTCTGCGATAAGAGAAGAAACCTTTAAGTACCTTCTGTCCGCCCTTTTCTGAGTACATTTTTCAATAATTCTCTCAACACTTATCGGGACATTTGGGGCATACATCTTTGGAGAAGGCAATTCATTCTGCACATGCTGTAATGCTATTGAAACCGTCGAATCTCCCTCAAAAGGAACCCTGCCTGTAATCATTTCATAAAGTGTAATACCCAGTGAGTAAATATCACTCTTTTCATCGATAAATCCACCCTTTGCCTGTTCAGGAGAAATATAATGAACAGAGCCCATCGCATTTGAGCTGATTGTGTTTGTAGAAGCAGCCCTCGCAATACCAAAGTCTGTAACCTTAACCTTACCTTCCTTTGAAATAATAATGTTCTGTGGTTTTATGTCCCTGTGAATAATATGATTATTATGAGCCGCTTCAATACCCTGGGAAATCTGAATAAGAATACTTACCGCTTCCTTTGCCTGAAGCTGCCCTTTTCTCTCAATATATTTTTTTAATGTAATTCCCTCAATGAGTTCCATTACAATATAATATATACCATTGTCTTCCCCGACATCATATACATTAACAATGTTTGGATGTGATAATCCAGCGGCCGACTGTGCCTCAACCCTGAACTTTGAAACAAAGCTCTTATCCTCACTAAATTCAGCCTTTAAGACCTTCATGGCAACATAACGGTTCAGCTTATGACATTTTGCCTTATAAACATCAGACATTCCGCCTGAGCCGACCTTATCAATAATCTCATATCTATCACTTATAAACATACCTTTTCTTAGCATTCTATCACCTCTTCATTATCCGGTTCTATAAGAACAACAGAGATATTATCCTTTCCGCCATTTTCATTGGCAGTATCAATCAATTCATTGCCAATTTTTTCCAAATCATTTCCCTGATTTATAATAGCCTTTATATCTCTGTCTTCTATCATATTCGACAATCCGTCGGAACACATAAGTATTATGTCTCCCTTTGAATACTCAACCTCAAAAAAATCTGCCATTACCTCAGAATCAACACCAATTGCCCTGGTAATAATATTTTTCTTTTCATGAGTTCTGGCATTACTTCTGTCAATTTCACCAAGACTTATCATCTCTTCTACCAAAGAATGGTCTCTTGTAATCTGCTGGATTTCATTATTTACAATATATAATCTGGAATCACCAACATTTGCAATATAAATGGAATCTTTATAAAATGTAGACACAACCAGAGTTGTTCCCATTCCTTCATAATCAATACTTTCTTTAGCCTTTTTCATTAATGCGGCATTGGCTTCTCGTACTGCTCCTTCTATTATGGAAATTGGATTTTCCGCCTGACATTCTCTAACGTATTCTACAAATTTTTCCACAGTATATTTAGAAGCTAAATCCCCTGCTTTATGTCCGCCCATTCCATCTGCAACAATGAAAAGATTCGGTAAACTCCCTACTGGCTGCATTGAACAAAAAACATAATCCTGATTTGTTTGTCTCTTTGCACCTATATCTGTCTTTGCGTAAGCTTTCAAGACTATACCTCCTTTTCTCCTGCCGTTTCTTCAATAAAGCTTTTACGAAGCTGTCCGCAGGCACCTTGTATGTCTGCCCCCATCTCTCTCCTTATGGTAACATTTATTCCATTTTTTTCAAGATGTTTTTTGAACACCTCAATATTTACCTTTGTGGATTTT
Organism: Lachnospiraceae bacterium; assembly: GCA_050309585.1. Classification (GTDB taxonomy): domain Bacteria; phylum Bacillota; class Clostridia; order Lachnospirales; family Lachnospiraceae; genus Bovifimicola. Next base: position 14,708 of record JBNRML010000068.1, on the reverse strand, counting down.
TTAAAATCTCTTTCCTTAATTGGATTAACAGGTATGAGATTGACGTGACAGTTAATGTCCTTAATTATTGAAACCAGCTTTGCAGCCTCTTCCTTTGTATCATTTACTCCTGCTACAAGGCTATACTCAAAGGTAATCCTTCGACCTGTCTTTTTAAAATAATATCTGCAGGCATCTAAAACCTCTGAAATTTTATATTTGTATGCAATGGGCATAAGCCCTTTCCTGGTTTCATCATCTGCGGCATGTAACGAAAGTGCTAATGTGACCTGAACCCCTGTATCAGCCATTTCCTTCATCTTTTCTACTATACCACATGTGGATATTGTAATATTTCTTTGACTAATATGCAAGCCATTTTCATCTGATATTCTTTTTACGAAGGATATTACGTTATCATAATTGTCCATTGGTTCCCCACTTCCCATAAGAACAATGTTAGAAACCCTTTCTCCCGAATATCTCTGAATTATATATATTTCTCTAAGCATTTCAGAAAATTTCAAATTTCTCTCCAGGCCATCTAACGTAGACGCACAGAATTTACATCCCATTCTGCATCCCACCTGTGTGGAAATACAGACTGAATTTCCGTGATGGTACTTCATAAGTACACTTTCAATTACATTACCATCGGAAAGCTTTAGTAAAAATTTCATTGTTCCATCAATTTTTGATTCTAGCACTCTCACAATTTCTATTTGAGGGATATAGAAATCTTCATTTAACTTTTCCCTCAATGACTTTGGAATATTTGTCATTTCCTCAAAGTTTTCTGTCAGCTTTACATGAAGCCACTCATATATCTGATTTCCACGAAATTTTTTTTCACCGATAGCAAGTAAATATTCAATTATTTCTTCTTTGCTGCAAAGTAATATATCTCTTTTATCCATTTTTATTACCAATCTACAATTATTTCTTTCTGAATTTTGCAATATAAAATCCATCATATTCCTTTGTAATGAAAAGCTGTAAAAATCCATTTTTTGAATTTATCTCATTGTCACCTGTTTTCAGCATTTTTTCAGTTAATAAATCTGAAAAGTCAACAGGTTCCAGTCCAAATTCATCCATTAACCATTTTCTATTTCTGTCATTTTCTATTTTATTCACAGTACATGTGCTGAATATCAGGGTTCCACCAGGTTTTAAATATCCCACGGCATTCCCAAGGATTTTTCTTGATAACTCCGCAAGTTCTTCTATTCCATCTTTCGAAATATTATATTTAATGTCTGTTTTCTTCTTAAATACACCCATTCCCGAACAAGGAACATCCGCTATTACTATATCCGCTATTTCTTTGTCCTCTTCATAAAACACAGTTCCGTCTTTAATTTGAACTACAACATTTTTATACCCGGTGCGTTTTATATTTTCCAAAATGAGTCCTGTTTTATATTCATTTACATCTCTGGAATAAATCTTTCCTTCACCACCTGATAATTCTGCAAGGTGCATCGTTTTACCACCAGGAGCAGCACACATGTCTATGCAAATATCTCCTTTTTTTATCCCCGAGATTTTTGCCGGAAGCATTGAGCTAATATCCTGTATTTGGAACATTCCCTCAGAAAATTCCTTCATACTTCCTATGCTCTCCATGTTTTTCACATATAATGCATTATTTACCAGTTCAGATTTTTCGACTTCAATATTCTTTCTTAGGAGGCTGTCTTCCAACTCTTCCATGGAAATCTTTGAAGTATTCACACGAATAGTAATATGATTTTCATCTTCATTAATGGCATGTAACATATTAACCGTGATATCCTCACCGTAATCATCAATGAAACTCTTTATCACAAATTCAGGAACTGAATACTTTACGGAATAGTATTTTATTAAATCCTTGCTTTTTTCAAGATAAATAACATTTTCTTTTTCCCTGCAGATTTTTCGCAAAACACCATTTACAAATCCTGACAATCCCTGAAAACCTCTCTTTTTCACAAGCTTAACTGCCTCATTACAGGCTGCGCTGTCAGGAACCGATTCAAGATACATTATCTGGTACACAGACATTCTCATTATTTCGCGAATAACAGGTTTTAGCTTTTTAACCTTCACCTTCGAGTACAAATCAATTATATAATCAATTGTAATCATTCTCTCTATGGTTCCTTCTGAAAGAATTGTCACAAAAGCTTTATCTGTCTTATCAAGACCAGATTTTCCCAAGGCATCCCTTAACGCCAAATGGCTTAATTTACCATTTTCCAGGGTATCCATTAAAATTCCCAACGAAATCTCCCTTGCTGTTCTGTTGTCAGATTTATTCACCAAGAACAACTCCTTTTTCCACTTTAAAGCCTAACAAAAATGCAGAGGTCTCCATTCTTTTTTTTCCTTCGAGCTGCAGTTCATTAATTGCCAAAACATTCTCTCCGCATTTTACGTATATGGAGTTCTTATCAACATCAACAACCTCTCCTGCTGCTCCCTCACACTGTTTGCTTATTACTTCTGCATCCCAGATTTTCAAAGTCTTTCCTCCTAATTTTGTATATGCACTCGGCCATGGATTAAGACCTCTTATTAATCTCTCAATTTCTGCGGCAGATTTGGTAAAGTCAATATTTCCAAGTTCTTTTTTGAGCATTTTTGCATAATTAGACCTTGAATCATCCTGCCTGGTTCTTATGGCAGTACCATTTTCAATATCAACCAGGGTTTTTACAACCAATTTAGCGCCCTCTTCAGCCAGTTTGTCAAACAGGCTTCCTCCAGTTTCTTTTTTATCCAAAACTATCTCAGACACTGAAATGATATCCCCTGTATCCAGTCCTTCGTTCATCTGCATAATGGTTACACCACTTTTTTCCTCACCGTCGATAACTGCCCATTGAATTGGAGCTGCACCACGGTATTTAGGAAGGAGTGACGCATGAATATTTATACATCCATACCTGCTCATTTCCAATATCTCCTTTGGCAAAATCTGTCCAAAGGCACTTACGACAAATATATCTGCCGGTATAGTTTTTAAAAGTTCAATAAACTCCTTATCCCGCACCCTTTCAGGCTGATAAACAGTAAGATTATGTTTTAAGGCTGCTTCCTTGACCGGAGTAAATAAAACCTTGTTTCCCCTTCCTTTTTGCTTATCAGGCTGAGTCACCACGGCAGTAATTTCATGTCCTGCCTCTATAATTGCTTCTAATGCACCCACTGAAAAATCAGGGGTTCCCATAAAAATAATTTTCATAGCTGTTCTCCATTCCTGAGCGACTTTTCGCACTATTCATTTGCCTCTACATCCTTAAGTTCACCTTCAACAAGTTCAACATAAAGCTTACCGTCAAGATGGTCACATTCATGCTGTATTGCTCTTGCCAAAAGCTCTTCTCCCTCAATTTCAAATTCATTCATATCTTCATCAAAGGCAATCGCCTTTACATAGTTTGCCCTTGTAACCTCTCCTGCTTTTCCAGGTACGCTTAAGCATCCCTCTGTTCCTGTCTGGCTGCCTTTTTTCTCAACAATTCTTGGATTGACCATTACAATTGGACCATCCCCAACATCTATCACAACTATTCTTTTTAAAACTCCCACCTGAGGTGCTGCAAGTCCAACTCCATCACTCTCATACATTGTGTCAAGCATATCATCGATTAATTCTCTTGTTCTGTCATTTATTTCCTTAACTTCCTTACACTTTTTTGTCAAAACTTCGTCGCCAATTTTTCTAACATTTCTGATTGCCATTTCCTTACCTCTTTCTTATTACAATGATTCGCTAATATCCTGACATAGGATTGTAATCAAATTGCACCACTATGTCCTTATAGCTCTCAACCATATTCACATATCTCATTATCGCTGCCTCAATTTTTGAGATTACTTCTTCGCTGTCGTGTTTTATGTATATCACATTTCTATATACATTATTTATTTTTGAAATAGTTGCCTTAGATGGTCCGAGCATTACAAGACCGTCTATTTTACTCTTTTCAATTCTTCCTGCAACGTCCTTTGAAACCCTGTCTAAAAATTTTTCATTTATATGACTTATCAAAATAACACACATACCCTGTACCGGAGGATATCCCATTATTTTTCTGTAATCAATTTCATACTCATAAAATCCTTCATAGTCCTGTCTAATGGCTTTTTGTATACATTCATTTTCAGGCGAATAGCTTTGAACAACAACTTCCCCACTCAGGTCGCCTCTTCCCGCCCTTCCTGCTGCCTGGGTAATCAGGCTGAAGGTTCTTTCTGACGCCATATAATCCGGTGCATTCAGTGATAAGTCCGCAGCAAGTATTCCAACAAGGGTAACCTTAAAAAAATCATGACCCTTAACAACCATTTGAGTTCCTATTAAAATATCAGCCTCGCCATTTGCAAATGATGATAATATCTTTTCATGACCATCTTTTCCCCTTGTTGTATCCATGTCAAGCCTTAATACCCTTGCATTTGGAAATAAAGTCTTTATTCTCTCTTCTACCTGCTCAGTACCGATACCAAATCGCCCAATATATTTGGAATCACATTCAGGACATTTTTTTGGTGCAACTATACTGTGTCCGCAGTAATGACATACCAGCTTACCCCCCTCATAGTCTTTATGCAATGTCAACGATACATCACAATGAGGACATTTTATTGTTTTCCCACATTCTCTGCAGGATACAAACGAAGAATATCCTCTGCGGTTTAAAAATAGAATTATCTGCTCTTTCTTTGCTAATCTGTCCTCAATTAAATCCACTAATTCTCTGCTAAAGGCATCCCTGTTACCGGATTTTAATTCTCTTCTCATATCAACAAGTTTTACCTCTGGCAACACCGCTAATCCTGCTCTTTTATCCAGACGATGTAAGCTGTATTCACCTTTTTTTGCACGGTAAAAACTCTCAACAGATGGTGTTGCTGAGCCTAACACCACTGCTGCCCCCTGAATTTGTGCCCTTTTTATGGCCACATCCCTCGTGTGATATTTTGGCATCTTATCACTTTTGTATGCACCGTCGTGTTCTTCATCAATAATAATTAATCCAAGATTTTTAAAAGGTGTAAACAATGCGGTCCTTGGTCCTATCATTATCTTTATTTCACCATTTTTTGCCCTCTCAAACTGGTCATATTTTTCACCGTGAGACAATCTTGAATTTATTATTGACACCTGATTTCCAAACCTTTTATAAAATCTTTTTATGGTCTGATATGTAAGGGATATTTCTGGTATCATCATTATTACCTCTTTTCCCTGACTAATCATATCAGCTATCAGCTCCATATATACCTCAGTTTTACCACTTCCGGTGACACCAAATATTAAATGTGTTCCACCCTTTTGTCTGGATATCTCATTTTCAATATCATTTACAACCTTAATCTGTTCATTGCTTAATTGAATGTCCAAGGAAGGGCTCTCTATCACACAGACAGGATTTCTATAAACCGTGTCCCTTTGTATTTTAACAATCTTATCCTTTTCAAGATTATTAATTATACTTTCTGACACTCCAAACATTTCTGACAATGAATTCATTTCCACCTGATCATTCTTTAGAAGTTCCTCAATCACCTCTGCCCGCCTCAAATATTTCTTTCCTGAAAGATATTTGGTTAACAGCTCCCTTGCTTCTTCTCTTGAAACATTAAGTGAGACATATTTTTTTTCTTTATTTTTAACCTTTTGTTTTACAGGCAATACCGTTTTTAGTGCCTTATTCATTGTACAACCATAGCGTTCCTTAATGAACCAGGCAAGCTCAATCATTTGGGATTCAACAGGAATACTTCCCTTTTTTATACCCATTATGTTTTTCATTTTATCAATCTCAAATTCCGGTGAATCTGTAAGCTCCACCACATAACCGGTAATAATCCTGTTTCCCTTCCCAAAAGGAATTTCCACCTGATTTCCAACATGAATTTCCTTTAAAAGCCCATCCGGAACAATGTATTGAAAACTCTTATCCAGCTTCTCGTGCGAAATATCCACAATTATATTTGCAAATACCATTTATTTCTGTATCTCCACCGCATTTACACAATTTTTCATGAGCATTGCTATTGTCATCGGACCAACTCCACCGGGAACCGGGGTAATTGCACTAACATGAGGCAATACATCATCATAATCCACATCACCACAAAGCTTATTGTTTTCATCTCTGTGAATTCCAACATCGATGACAACTGCGCCTTCCTTCACATATTCAGAGTTAATAAATAAAGGTTTTCCAATGGCTACTATCAATATGTCTGCTCTCTTTGCAACTTCCTTAAGATTTTTTGTGTGTGAATGTGCCACCGTTACTGTGGCATTTTCCCTTAAGAGAAGCATTGACATTGGCTTGCCAACAATGTTGCTTCTGCCAATGACCACACACTCTTTACCGTCAATTTCAATGTCGCTCCTCTTAAGAAGCTCAATAATTCCATAAGGGGTACATGAGATAAATCCTTTTTTTCCAATTGAAAGTGCGCCTACACTCATTGGATGGAAACCATCAACGTCCTTTTTAGGGTCAATTGCCTCAATTACCTTGTCTTCATTAATATGCTTTGGAAGCGGAAGCTGAACTAAAATACCATTTACATCCCCTCTTCCATTTAATTCCCCAATGAGATTTAAAAGTTCCTCCTCTTTTGTGCCCTCTTCCAGTTCATACGAAAGTGAACGAATTCCGATATATTCACAGGCTTTCTTTTTATTTCCAACATAAACACTGCTTGCCTTATCATTTCCTACCTGAATGACTGCAAGGGTAATTTCAATTCCCTGCTCCCTGTACTCTGAAATCTTTACCTTAAGTTCGTCCTTTAATTCCTTTGAAATCTGTTTCCCATCAATAATCTGTGCCATTTTATCCCATCCTTTCTCGCAATTTACCTGTATCACAAAATCAAGTCAATTTTTATACTTCAATGCCATCCCTTTTTAATTCTTCCATAATTTCAGCAATGATTACTCTTTCATCAAAAGGATATCTCACGCCTTCTATCTCTTGGTAATCCTCATGTCCCTTTCCCAAAAGCAGGACTATGTCACCCTCCTTGGCATTCATAATGCTGTACTTTATGGCTTCTTTTCTGTCAGGAATTACAACATACTCTCCATCTGTCTTGTGAATTCCTGTTTTTATGTCTTCAATGATATCTAAAACATTTTCATATCTTGAATTGTCTGCAGTAATTATGGATAAATCAGCAAGTTTTCCTGAAATTTCACCCATTTCAAATCTCCTGAGCTTCGAGCGGTTTCCACCACATCCAAAGAGGCTCACAAGTCTTTTCGGGTGATACTCTCTCATGGTTGAAAGAAGGCTTTCCATACTCATTGCGTTGTGGGCATAGTCAATGAGAAGGGTAAATCTGTCTGATATCTTTACTGCCTCAACTCTCCCCTTAACAAAGGTATTCAAAAGGCCGGATTTCATATCCTCTGTATCCATGCCAAAAAGCTTTGCCGTCATTATTGCAGCCATTGCATTATATGCGGAAAATTTTCCCGGTGTATTCACCTCAAAGTGTTCATTCATACATCCCCTGGCATCAAAACCTATTCCAATAAATCCAGGTCTTACGATATAATTGAGATTTTCTATATGTAAATCAGCTTTTGAACCAAAACCATATGTGTGTTTGTCACAAACAGCGTCTCTCATCATATTTTCAGCTTCTTTATCATCTGTATTGAATACTCCATGTTTACACTGCTTAAACAACAGACTCTTGCAATAAACATACTCATCATAATCCGCATGCTCATTTTCACCAATATGGTCCGGAGACATATTTGTAAACACACCATAATCAAATTCTATTCCCTTGGTACGATTAAGCTTCAGTGCCTGTGAAGATACCTCCATGACGCAGACTTCTATATTGTCATCAACCATTTCCCTGAAGAACTTGTGAAGCTCATAGGATTCCGGTGTTGTATTGTGTGTCTCAATAAACTTTTCTCCTATATACACACCTGTTGTACCAATAATTCCCACCTTCACCCCATGATGCTCAAACATAGTCTTAAGCATAAAGGTTGTAGTAGTTTTTCCCTTTGTTCCTGTGACGGCTATGGTTGTGAGTTCTTTTGCCGGATGTCCAAATATTGCAGCAGACATGTACGAAAGGGCAATTCTTGTGTCATCTACCCTGATTACTGTAATTTCATCCTTTGAATTTTCGATAATTTCCGAAATACCAGATATTTCAGAAATACTCTTTTGAACTATAAATATTCTGCAGCCCTTTTCAAAAGCTCCTTTTATGTAATTATGTCCATCTGACACTGCACCTGTAATGCAGATAAAAGCCGTACCAAAAACAGCCTTTCTCGAATCATAAATTACATCAGTTATGTCAGTAAATTCATTTCCACATAACAATTCATAAGATACTTCCTTTAAACAATCTGATAATTTCATAATTACCTCCTATATCTCAATCACACCATCAAACACATGTGTCGCAAGACCTTTCATCATGACCCTGCCATCCTCATAGTATGTATCCTTTAACACACCACCTGGAATATGAATGTTCAATTCCTCGCCATGTTTTGCGTATCCATTTAATACAGCTGCAACTGCAACTGCACAGGTACCTGTACCACAGGACATTGTCTCTCCGGTACCCCTTTCATACACTCTCATTTTAAAATTATGGTTATCCATTACTTCCACAAATTCAGTATTAACTCTTTCAGGAAATAATTCATGATTTTCAAATGCCGGCCCTATTTCCTCTAATTTCAGTTCATCAATTCCCTGTGTGAAAATTACCATATGAGGATTTCCCATGGACACCGCAGTCACGTTGTATTTCTTTCCGGCAACCTCAATTTCCTGATTAATAAAGTTTTCTCCAGAAACAGTCATTGGTATTTCCTCAGGCTTTAAAATAGCCTTTCCCATATCCACATATGCATACTCAACCTTACCCTCTGCATCCAGAGTTACCTGTATGGTTTTAATGCCTGATGCCGTCTCAATTGTCATCTCTGTTTTATCTGTAAGCTTATGGTCATACGCATATTTAGCCACACATCTTATTCCATTTCCACACATTTTACCCTCTGAACCGTCAGAATTAAACATAATCATTCTGACATCAGCCACATCTGATGGTGCAACGATAATCATGCCATCACCGCCAATAGAAAAATGTCTGTCACTTACACGAATGGCAATCTCCGAAGGATTGTCTATTTTTTGCGTAAATCCATTTACATAAACATAATCATTTCCAGTTCCATGCATTTTTGTAAATTCAAGTTTCATATATTCATTTTCCAATCTATTATAATCTTTGCCATATTAAAATAATCCCTCAATAACTCCTTCGTCATTGACATCAATGTTAAATGCCGCAGGAGTCTTTGGAAGACCTGGCATGGTCATTATTGCACCTGTGATTACAACAACAAAACCTGCTCCGGCAGACACATATACCTCTCTTACATTTATGTCAAAATCCGTTGGTCGACCAAGCTTTGTCTGGTCATCTGAAAGTGAGTACTGGTTTTTTGCCATGCAAACCGGTAAATTTCCAAATCCCATATCTGTAATACGCTTTAATGCCTTTTCAGCCGCTGGCGCATATTTAACGTCTCTTGCCCCGTAAATCTTTGTGGCAATTGTCTTAATCTTATCTTCTAAAGACATATCATCGTCATAAAGCGGCTCAAATCTGCTCTCCTTATTTTCAAGGGTTTCAAGAACCTTTTCCGCAAGCTCCTGTCCGCCTTCACCGCCATTCTCCCAAACCTTTGCAAGGGCAAATTCGCATCCCCTGTCCTCGCAGAATTTCTTTACAAATGCATACTCTGCCTCTGTATCAGCCACAAATGAGTTCAGGGTCACAATAACAGGCACTTTGTAAAGCTGTAAGTTTTCAATGTGCTTTTCAAGGTTGACAATACCCTTTTCAAGGGCATCAAGATTTTCCTTGTTAAGCTCATCCTTTGGAACACCACCATTGTATTTCAACGCTCTTACAGTTGCCACCAATACAACTGCATCCGGCTTTAATCCAGCCTTTCTGCACTTAATGTCAAAGAATTTCTCTGCACCGAGGTCAGCTCCAAAACCTGCCTCTGTCACAACATAATCTGCCATCTTTAATGCCAGCTTTGTGGCTCTTACAGAGTTGCATCCATGTGCAATATTTGCGAATGGTCCACCGTGAACCAATGCCGGTGTATGCTCAAGTGTCTGGATAAGATTTGGCTTTATCGCATCCTTTAAAAGTGCTGACATAGCACCAACAGCATTTAAGTCCTTTGCCGTAACAGGATTTCCCTGATAATTATATGCAACAATAATCTTTCCAAGACGTTCCTTCAAGTCTGCCATATCATTTGCAAGACATAGTATAGCCATAATTTCTGATGCAACAGTAATTACAAAATGGTCTTCTCTTACGAAACCATCCATTTTCGAACCAAGACCAACAACAACATTTCTCAAAGAACGGTCATTCATGTCAAGGCATCTCTTCCATACAATCTGTCTTGTATCAATTCCCAACTCATTTCCCTGCTGAATATGATTGTCCAAAAGTGCTGCAAGAAGATTGTTTGCTGATGTTATTGCATGAAAATCTCCCGTAAAATGAAGGTTTAAATCCTCCATTGGAACTACCTGGGCATATCCACCACCTGCTGCACCACCTTTAATTCCAAAGCATGGTCCCAATGATGGCTCTCTAAGTGCGATAACAGCTTTTTTGCCCATTTTCCCAAGAGCTTCACCAAGTCCAACAGTAATTGTTGTCTTTCCCTCTCCTGCCGGTGTTGGATTAATTGCCGTAACTAATATTAATTTTCCGTCTTTGTTTTCCTTAATCTTTTCCTGATATTCACTAGATAGTTTTGCCTTATATTTTCCGTATAATTCCAAATCATCTTCTTCAATTCCTATAGATGCAGCCACATCCTTAATGTGAAAAAGCTCTGCCTCCTGTGCAATCTCAATGTCTGTTTTGTATTCTTTTGCCATAATAATCCTCCATTCTATGTTATGTACTATTTTGTAATAAAATTAGTATCTATTAAGATCCACCATACATTTCATTGAACTGTTCTAATGTCATTAATACCTTTCTGGGCTTTGTTCCCTCATCAGCACCAACAACCCCTGCCTTTTCAAGCTGCTCTATAATTCTCGAAGCCCTGTTAAAGCCTATCTTAAACATTCTCTGAAGCATACTGGTTGACCCCTTTTCCCTCTCTATCACAAATCGCGCTGCATCTGCAAATAAAACATCATTTCCATCCTCATCGGAATTTCCTCCCTCAGAACCTGCACCGGCAGTTTCTACAGAAGTATTGCCAACCTCTTCATTGTATACAACCTCCTGATTCCTGTCCTTCAAAAACTGAACCACTGACTGTACTTCGCCATCTGAAACAAATGCTCCCTGTAGTCTCACAGGCTTCACATACCCCGATGGATAGAAAAGCATATCTCCATTGCCAAGAAGTTTTTCACCACCATTACAATCTATGATTGTTCTTGAATCTGTACCCGATGATACAAGCAATGCCACCCTCGAAGGAATATTTGCCTTGATAAGTCCTGTTACCACATCTACAGAAGGTCTCTGGGTTGCTATGATAAGATGTATTCCTGCCGCTCTTGCAAGTTGGGCAAGTCGGCATATTGAGCTTTCAACCTCTTTTGATGCTACCATCATAAGGTCTGCAAGTTCGTCAATGATAATGACAATCTGAGGCATTTTTTTCAATTCCTCATCCCCGTCTCTGTAACCCATTTGCTTGATTTTTTCATTATATCCTTTTAAATCTCTTACAGAATAGTCTGCGAACATCTGATAACGCTTTGTCATCTCTCCCACTGCCCAATTAAGAGCTCCGGCAGCCTTTTTGGGATCCGTAACCACCGGACACAACAAATGAGGAATTCCATTATATACACCAAACTCAACAACCTTTGGGTCCACAATTATTAATTTTACCTCATCCGGAGTAGCTCTAAAGAGAATACTCATGATTATGGAATTTGTAAACACTGATTTACCGGAGCCGGTAGTACCAGCAATAAGCATATGGGGCATTTTTGCTATATCAGCAACAATTACCTTTCCTGCTATGTCCTTTCCTGCCGCAAAAGCAATTGGTGAAGGGTGTCCCGACAACTCCTGTGACTCAATTAAGTCTCTAAGGAACACTGAATCTCTCTCGTTATTTGGAACCTCAATTCCCACCGCTGCCTTTCCTGGTATTGGTGCCTCAATTCGTATATCTGAAGCTGCAAGATTAAGCTTTATATCATCTGAGAGAGATGTGATTTTACTTACCTTTGTTCCCGTCTCAGGCTGGAGCTCGTATCTGGTAACCGAAGGGCCTCTTGTTTCATTTACAACACTTGCCTTTACTCCGAAAGCATTCAATGTTTCCTGAAGCTTTCTTGCCGTCTCACTTACTTCTCCTCTTCGCACTCCCTGGTTACCGGATTTTGTATTTCCTTTTCTAAGCAGGCTTAACGGCGGCATCACATATTCCTTTGACTTTTGCACCCTGCCCCCTTCAGGCATTGCCTTTCCTTTTATCTCTGCACTCTCCACATCAGGTACAGCCCTGTCATTTGGTATCTCCTTAGGCTGCTTCCCATAACCATTCATTGAAACCGGAGTTGTTGAAAACGCCTTTCTTCTCATGGTTTCCATAGCAGCTTTACTTACCTGTATTTTTTCCTTTGGCACAAATTCCCCCGGTTCATTTACCTCTGCTTCTTCCCTTGGAACATATTCTATCTTCTCATACTCAGAATCCCTGTATGTTTGAGGCTCATTTGGCTTAACTTCTTCCTTTTCAGGTTTACTGACTACTGTCTTTTCTCTCCTGATATCACCTTTTTCCTCGGAAATCATCTTGTCTGAAATTGGTCCCCTGTAAAATGAGCCATTTCTTATTAGCTCGTGTACATTCTTATCCTCCTGATTTTCATCAGAAACCTTTGAATTGAGGTTAACACCGCGAACTGTGTTCCTGGCTCTTTCCATTTTGTGTTCTTCTTTTCTTGCAATTCTCTCAGCGCTGGACTGTTTAATTTTACGAAAATCTTCTCTGGCATTGTCATAGACTCTCATACTACCGTTTTTAACACTTCCAACAAAAGATTTCTCAGTAATTATTACCATACAGATAATCACCAGGGCAGTCAGTACAAACATCGAACCTAACATTCCAAGAAATGAGTTTAAAACTCCCGCAACACAGGCTCCAAAAAATCCTCCGCCATTTCTTACTCCTGAACATTCCGTATATGCAGCACCTACATTAAGGCTTGTTTCTGCCCCCTTATAAATAAGTTGCAGAAAACCACATAGTACAAAAAACAATACTATCCCCGAGCAAAGCTTCTTCATTGCCATACTGCTGCTTACATTTGCCAGGAAAAATAAGATTCCGATAAAAATAAGCACAGGTGTTATGTACGCCAGCAAACCAAAAAGTCCAAACATCACGCTGCTCAGATAATCACCAAGCTTTCCTATCAAAGAAAAATTGCTGAGTTCTAAAAGTAACATAATAAGAAAAAATCCAATGATTTTTATGTCATTTATTACTTCACTGCTAAACTGTTCACTCTTATTAAGTTGTTTTGTTTTAGTGCCGGCTGTACTTTTTTTACCAGTGTTCCTCTTTCCAGAACCGCCTGTTTTTTTAGCGGCACTCTTTTTTTTCTGTGCAGCCATACAAATTCCTCCATGTCTTAGTAAATCGTCTTAGCATAATATCTTGACAAATTTTCCTAAATCACAAAATTCACCACTATCGCAACTATTCCCATAAAGAAACAATAGTACGAAAAATATTTCATTTTCTTATTTTGAAATAAAACCAAAAGAGTTTTAATACACAAATAACCAACTACGCCTGCAACTGCAGCACCCACAATATAATTCACAAGCTCATCATTACTTAATGCATTTCCAGGCTCAAAAAGATCCTTGATATCCAACACACATGCTCCCAAAATGGCCGGAATCGACATTATAAATGAATATTTTACCGCGAACTTTCTATCAAATCCGTTTAAAATACCTACTGTAAGTGTTGTTCCCGATCTGGAAATACCAGGCAGGGTCGCAATACCCTGGGCTATACCAAGTATTGTTGCATTTTTGTATGTAGTCTCTTTAGGAGTCTTATTTCCAGCCGGAAGATCATCAACAATAAATAACATAAGACCTGTAATCAAAAGACTTATTCCCGGAATAATAAGGGACGGATTATCCATATTGAATATCTTACTGAACACCACACCAATTATTCCCGTAGGGATTGTTGATACAATTATTAACATTACAAACTTGCGATACGGCGAGCTGACTATCTTAATATACTTATTATCTTTTTTGCCGAATTTGTTTGCAAAAAATCTTCCAATGTTTTTGCAGGCATCAATGACAATTCCGACTCCCTCAACAATAAGCTCCCAGATATCTTTTCGGTAAACAATAAATACTGCAACCAATGTTCCAAGATGTAAGAGAATGTCATATGTAAGTCCCACTTCTTTAAGGCCAAACAGTGCCTTAAAAATAGCGAGATGTCCTGAACTGCTGATTGGAAGGAATTCCGCAATTCCTTGAATAATACCTAAAATTATTGATTCTATTAAACTCATTTTTCTTCCTTTCCTTCTTATATCTAAATAATCATAATCTATATTATTTTACTATTAAATCATATTTTATTCAATGCCTATTTT
>JBNRML010000067.1:0-30194 GCA_050309585.1 Lachnospiraceae bacterium | reverse complement strand
CTTATATATTTAAATAAAAAATACCTGGAAACAAAGTTATTTGATATTTGTGATGAGGAAAATGAATTACTGCTCTCTTTAATGGATGTGGATGAAAATGCGTATTTTCATTCATTGAGAGTGGCGGATGTTTCAATAAGAGTTGCAAAATATATGAATGCCAATGTTCAACTTGTGAATGCCGGAGCCAGGTTTCATGAAATTGGAAAAGTCGGTAAGGGAAATTACATTGCCATTGGTATCGGGATTATGAAGAAAGCCGGATTTCCTCTTGAAGTAATTAAAATTGTGAGAGAACATAACAGTAAGTCAAATAAACCAAAAACAATTGAGTCAGCAATTGTTATGCTGACGGATTCAATTGAGACAACCCTTTCGCAGCTGGTGGACAAAAGGGGAGGAAATATTAATAAGAAAAAAATTGTCGAGAGTGTAATAAATATAAGATTTGACACCGGAATGTTGGATTATGCAATAACAGACATTGGGCAATTTAAAAAATTAAGAAAAATATATTTGGAAATATATAGATAACATGGTGGAGGATTATAATGAATATTTTATTTGAAAACGAGACAGATACAGATTTATCCATTGATTGTGAAGAAATTATTACAAAGGTAATAAGTTATGTATCAGATTATGTTAATTGTCCTTATGAGATTGAGGTAAATGTGGTTCTCACGGATAATGAAGAAATACACAGGGTAAATAAGGAGTTCAGAGATATTGACAGACCAACTGATGTATTATCTTTTCCGATGATTGAATATGAACAGCCAGAAGTTTTTGATATGTTAGAATCAGATGAGTATTCGGACTGTTTTAATCCGGAGACAGGGGAACTCATGTTAGGAGATATTATGATTTCTCTGGATAAGGTGAAAGAACAGGCTTTGGAATATAATCATTCAGAAACAAGGGAACTTGCTTTTCTGACTGCCCACAGCATGTTACATCTCTTTGGACATGATCATATGGAAGAAGAAGAGAGAATTGTTATGGAAATAAAACAGAGAGAGATTATGGAGGCACTTAAGATAAGAAGATAGTATGAAAAATAAGGCTGTCTTCTTGAATTAATTGTCCATATTTGGAGGATTAGGTTATGGAAAATGAAATTCTTTTGGATTATGCAAAAAAAGCTATGGGAAATTCTTACGCACCATACTCAGCATTTAATGTAGGTGCAGCAATACTGACAACAGAAGGTGAAATATTTACCGGATGTAATGTCGAAAATGCATCTTATGGTGCAACAATCTGCGCGGAGAGATGTGCGGTATTAAAGGCTATTTCAGAAGGTTATACCTCTTTTGAAAAGATTGCAATTGTATCTTCGTCAGGGGATTATACATATCCTTGTGGCATTTGCAGACAGTTCTTGTCAGAGTTTATGGAAGAGGACAGTATTGTTGTATTAGAAGGAAAAGATGGTGAGATAAAAGAATTTACAATGGGATTTCTAAGTCCTTTTTCTTTTACATTGGCAAGAGACTAGTGTCTTCGCAAAAATTGCTCAGAAATGAGAATTAGTGTGAAAAATGTATATACAGCTAAATAATGGAAATAATATAGGTGAATAAATTTGCTTTTACATGGAGGATTAGTATGAAAAAATATACTAAAAGCAGGACCTATGTTGTTATGATATTATGTTTTGGTGTTTTGATACTGACGCTGTATTATGGCGGCTATTATTATGCTGTTAACTATTTGAAATCCGATAATCTGGTAAGAAAATCTGACCAGATTGATATTTATGCAAATACAAAGGATGAAGAGATTGTAACAAAACGTACGAGATACATTGAAGAAGCTTATGACATAGATACTGAAGAAATCAGAAAGTCTGAATCTGATATTCCTATTGAGTATATTGGGTACAACAGGGAGCAATTAATAGATTATCTTGCCAGATTTATGAGCAACAATGAAGACAGAACATTAAAAAACATTCAATTGATTTCATTTTCAGATGATGCAGTAGTGATAAGAAAAACTGTGTGTACTCCATCAAAAATATATAAATATTTTGTGGTATCGGAAGAAAATATTATTAAAATATACGATGTGGATAAAAAAGTGATTATTATTGATACGGGGATTGATATAGAAAATCTGGATGAAGAGTGCAGGAAAAATCTGGAAAAAGGATTTTATCTTGAAACCATCCATGAATTATATTCATATTTGGAAAGTGTGACAACGTAAATGGAAAACAAAACAGATAAAATCAATATATGTGTAGTTGGTGGCGGTGCTGCAGGGATGGCAGCGGCAATATGGGCTGCAAGTGAAAATACAAATGTCTATATTTTGGAAGCAGAGGAAATAACTGGAAAAAAGATTCTTGCAACAGGCAATGGCAGGTGTAATCTCGCGAATGCAGTTTTATCTTCAGATAAATATAACTGTGAAGACAAGAGCTTTGTGGAATGTGTTTTAGATGACTTTGATGAAAAAGACACTGTCGATTTTTTTAATAGAATGGGAATTGCCGTAAAAAACAAGAATGACTATTTTTACCCTGAATCAATGCAGGCTTCTAATGTAAGGGAATCAATGACAGGCATTTTAAGGCTAAAGGGTGTAAATATTTTTACAAATTGCAAAGCTGAAGAAATAAAAGTTATGGAAAATGGTGACTTTAATATATTTTGTAGTGATATGAAATCTGAAAAAAAGGTTATGTATACTGCCGATAAGGTGATAGTTGCATTGGGAAGTAAGGCAGGAATTCACAATTATTATTATGAAAATTTTAGAAACAGTATTGTAAATTTAAAAATTGGATTTAGAGAATACCTTCCAGCGTTGTGTGGGATTAAAGTGGGAAGGACAGATACGTTTTTTAAAAATGTATCTGGTGTAAGAACAGAGATAGAAGCATATTCCATAATAGAAGGTATATCTTCCGAAAGCATAAGAGGGGAATTGCAGCTTACTGAATACGGTCTTTCGGGTATTGTGATTTTTCAGTTGAGCAGTAAAATATCAAGGGCATTATTTCAAAAAAAGAAGTGTAAGGTGGTTGTTGATTTCCTTCCGGATTATAATGAAAATACACTGGCTGAATTTTTGACCAGACAGGAATTTTATGAAAAGAAGAGTATTTTAGACTTATTTTCCGGTGTGCTAAATAAGAAACTCGTAACGGAGCTTATTAAAATGTATTCTGAAAATGTGAATAAAGATATTAAAGCCTTCACAAAAGGGTGCAGTAAAATGGACTTAGAAGATATCATTCATTATATCAAAAATGTATCTTTTGAAATTAAGGGTACAAAGGATTACATAAATGCCCAGGTGTGCAGTGGTGGATTTGATGTATCAGAAATAGACAGGGAGACAATGGAGAGCAAAGTAATAAAAAATCTTTATTTTGCAGGAGAATGCATTGATGTGGATGGACAATGTGGCGGATATAATCTGCAATGGGCCTGGGCTACAGGATATCTGGCAGGAAAATCAGCGTCTTCGCGTAAAGACGCTCAGAAATGGAGGATTGGTGTGAAAAAAGACTCTGAAAGAGCTCTTTTTTCACACAGCTATTTGCTTCTGAGCGAAGGCAAATAGCCCTGATGGCAGAAGAGAAACTGCATACGCAGATTTCTCTTCGCCTCTTCGCGCAGGTCGCTCAGAAATGAGGATTAGTATGATTCGAATTAATCAGATAAAGTTACCGATAAATCACACTGATGATGATATGAAAAGGGTAATCAGGAAAAATTTAAAACTAAGAGATGAAAAGTTTGAATATAAAATTGTAAAAAAATCTATTGATGCAAGAAAAGATGAAGTTAAATATATTTACTCAGTTGATGTAAAAATCTCAGGTGAGCAGAAAATTTTGCGAAGAGTTAACAATAAAGATGTTATGTTAACTGATAAGAAAAATTATACAGTGCCAGAGAAGGGAACAAAGAAAATGATTCACCGGCCAGTGGTTGTGGGAAGTGGTCCGGCAGGGCTGTTTTGTGCTTTTCTTCTTGCAAGGGAGGGCTACATGCCAATTGTGATTGAGCGAGGGGAAGAGGTTGAAAAGAGGACAAAAACTGTAAATGATTTTTTTGAAACAGGAATATTAAATACTGAATCAAATGTTCAATTTGGTGAGGGCGGTGCAGGAACTTTTTCTGATGGAAAGCTTAATACATTGGTTAAGGACAAGTTTGGCAGAAATGATTTTGTTTTGGAAACCTTTGTGAAATTTGGTGCAGATGAAAAAATAACTTATGAAAATAAACCACACGTTGGAACTGATATTCTGGAAAAAATTGTAAAGAATATGAGAGAGGAATGTATTAAATTTGGTGCACAGTTTTTATTCTCCACAAAGCTTTACAATATTAAGTATAAGGATGAAAGTCTTTCTTCCATAGAGGTTATTAATAATGGAATTATAAAAGAGGTGCCCTGTGAAGTGTTAGTACTGGCGATAGGACACAGTGCAAGGGATACTTTTAAAATGCTTTTTAGGAAAGGGATTAAAATGGAGGCAAAGTCCTTTGCTGTTGGAGTACGTGTTGAACATAATCAGGAGCATATAAATATTTCCCAATATGGCAGGTTTCATGAACAGCTGCCTGCTGCTTCCTACAGGCTTGCCACTACGCTTGATAATAACAGGAATGTATACAGCTTTTGTATGTGCCCTGGAGGATATGTTGTTAATGCATCCTCTGAAAACGAAATGACAGCGGTAAATGGTATGAGCTATTCAAAACGGGATGGGAAGAATGCAAATACAGCCCTTATTGTATCTGTTAATCCAGAGGATTTTGGAAGTGACAGTCCTTTGGCAGGTATGGAATTTCAGAGAAGATTGGAACGAGCAGCATATAAAGAGGGAAATGGAAGTATACCGGTACAGAGATTTGAGGATTTTAAGAATAAAAGGGTTTCTTCAGGTTTTGGTGAAGTGATTCCCCAGACAAAGGGAAAAAATGTCATGGGAGATTTAAATAATGTTTTACCGGAGTATGTGTGTGAGTCTTTAGTAACTGGGATAGACTATTTTTCCACAAAAATTAAGGGATATAATTCACCGGATACTGTTTTGTCCGGTGTGGAGAGCAGGACTTCATCGCCGGTGAGAATAAACAGGGATGAGTATTTTGAATGTAATATTAAGGGAATTTATCCTTGTGGTGAAGGCGCGGGATATGCCGGAGGAATAACCTCGGCTGCAATGGATGGAATAAAGGTTTTTGAGGGGATTGCGAAAAAATATGCCGCATTGACAGATTGACTTTTTTTAGTTAAAATATTACTCTGAAAAAAGCTCTTATCAGGGCATTTTGAAATGGAGAAAATCATGGATAGCAATCAGTTTAGAGATGCGATAAAGGATAAAAAGAGAATCATAATAAAAATTGGTTCATCTTCCTTGACACATAAAAATACAAATGAAATTAATCTTTATAAGCTTGAAAAGCTTGTACGTATACTTACAGACATAAAAAATCAGGGTAAAGAGGTAGTTTTGGTTTCTTCAGGAGCTATTGCGGTTGGAAGAAAGTCTACAGGTTTAAAGGACAAAGAGCTTTCACTGCCTGAAAAGCAGGCGTGTGCAGCCATTGGACAGGCACAGCTGATGATGATGTATCAGAAATTGTTTTCAGAATACAATCAGAAAACAGCACAGATTCTTATGACAAAATATACCATGCAGGATGATTTAAGCAGATATAATGCTAAAAACACCTTTGAAGAATTATTAAAGCTTGGGGTAATACCTGTAGTTAATGAAAATGACACAGTATCTACTTATGAAATTGTATTTGGAGACAACGACAGACTCTCAGCACTTGTCACAGCCTTAATTAATGCGGATTTACTGATATTATTATCTGATATAGATGGTTTATTTACCGATGATCCAAACAAAAATTCAAATGCAGAATTTATTCCGGTTGTAAATAATATTACGGATGAGTTATTTGAAATGGGTAAGGCGACGTCGGGAAGTAATGTGGGCACAGGTGGTATGAGTGCAAAGTTGTCTGCTGCAAAGATTGCCACATATTCAGGTGCAGATATGATTATTGCAAATGGAAATGACATTAACATTATTGAAAATATTCTTGCGGGAGAAGAAATTGGCACATTATTTCTGGCGAATGAGAAATCAGGGTTTGATATTCTTGATTATCTGGAAGAATAGTTCAATGAAATAGTTGGAGAAAAATATGGAAATTAAAATATTACATAATCCGGACTGGAAAAGCGGAAAGTATTTTAGTTCTGATTCTATAATAGAAAAAATAAAGACTAAAAGTGAATATGAGAATATTGCCCAGGTAAAATATGATATTTTGAAGGCTGATTCAAGTGAAAAATATGAAATTCTTCCCAATATTGAGAAATTTGATATTGGTGAGATAAAGCATATTACCAAGGACAGTGATTATCTTTATTTTGTAAATATTTTCGAAAACGAAGGTCAGGGCGTTGTGGCATTGTTAAGACACAACCTTACTACCTTAGAGACAGAAAGTGTTTATTCCTTTGAAGAAGATATTAGTTCAATAAACAGAACAAAGAGATTTAAAATATTCATTATTAATGACAATTATTTAATTATTCAGAGTGAGTTTCTTGTGACAAATATGGCCAATACTTATTCGGGATATTTTGAGTTTTCGCAAAAGCTGATAAATATGAAGGATTTTTCCGTGATGGATATTTTAGATGAGAATTTCACGAATAATGGGATTTCTTATCTCATTCCAATTTCAGAAAATCAGTGCGTAGTAAAAACCGGGTATGATTTGCTTACGGACAACAGATATAATTCTCTGGAAAAAGAAGAAGCCAGTCTTGAGTCAATAGGTTTCCTGAATGTCGGACAGATGGTATCAGATATGGTATTAGATACAAAAAACATAAATGTTGATATTATTGAGCAGGCTTATTTTACAAAGACAATACCATATGTTAAGATACAGGACAATTATCTGATATATACAGTGGTTGATAATGAATTGAAACAGGAAGAAATTAAATTCTACAATTTAGAGACAGCAGAGATTAAGTCCTGTATAAATCAGCAGGTTATTATTGAATCGGATCTCGCTAATCCTGTTGTAATTAATCAGGAACCATATATGTGTTTGAAACGAAAGGGTGAAATATCTTTCCTAAATATTAATACCAACAAGGTTGATTACAAAAATTCTACTGATATGCATCTTAGCAGAATACTTAAGGATACGATAATTTATTCAGGCGTGAGAAAACAACTGCTTACAAAAAAGGTCAAGCCGTTTTTTGAAATCCATAGTTTTCCAAATGGACAGGTGTTACTGCATGATGAGCACGAATATTTAGACAGCGTTGAAGTTGAAAATGATGTAATTTATATTGTTGTAAAATAAATATGAGGTTAATCAGGTAGTCAATGACAGAAATTCTTATATGGAAATGGAGATAATTTAGTTATGGAACAGAAAAAGCTGGATAGAATAAATGAACTTGCGAGAGAATCGAAGGTGAGAGAGCTTACCGCCGAAGAAAAAGCGGAGCAGAAAAAATTGAGAGAGGAATATGTAAAACTGGTTCACGACAATTTGAGAGGTCAATTACAGAATATCAGAATAGTAGAGCCGGATGGAAGCATTACTTCCTTAAAAAAATAATTCCGGGTTCAAAAGCCCTGGATTACGATATCTATAGATTGTTACGGTTCGGAGAATGAGATTTTTATGAATAAGAACGAATTAAGAAAAAAAATGTCTTTGAAGAGAAATGCATTGAGCATCGATGAAATTTTAACATTGAGTGATAATATATATGATAATTTGATGAAAGCTGAGTTTTTAAGCTCAGCTTCCTTTGTGTTTTGCTATGTGAATTATAAAACAGAGGTTTCAACAAGGAAAATAATAGAGTATTGCTTTAAAAAAAATATTCCTGTTGCAGTTCCGAGGGTGGAAGGAAAAATAAGGGAAATGAATTTCTATCAGATTCAAACATTTGAGGATTTAAACGAAGGATATTTTGGAATACCGGAGCCGATAACAGAAAAAAAGTGTGTCCCGGATGAAAAATCTGTCATGATAATGCCGGGGATGGTATTTGATAACGAGGGAAATAGAATTGGCTACGGTGGAGGCTTTTATGACACATACCTAAGTAAGAACATGTGTAAAAGAAAAATTGCAATTGCCTATGATTTCCAGATTCTGAATAATGAATTTATTCCTGCGGAATACAGGGATATAAAGCCGGATTACATAATTACTGACCGAAGGATGATTAAGTTGACAACTGAATTTTAGGATAATATAATATCAAGTTGGACGTTTGTATTAACTTAACAGATACGTTGATTTAATAAAGAAAGGATATTTTATGAATGAAATAAATCTTGATTTGATTGATATTTCAGGGGATGCCCCTTTTGAAGAACCAAAAAGACAGCAGTATTTTATGGCTAAGTGCAGGGAGATTCTTAAGAAGAAGAGTGAAGAGCTAAACAGACCATTATATTGCCAGATTCGTACCTTTGGGTGTCAGATGAATGCCAGAGATTCCGAAAAACTCACCGGAATCCTAAGAGAGATTGGATATGTTGAGAGCGATACTGAGGTGCCGGATTTTATTCTCTATAATACCTGTACAGTCAGGGAAAATGCAAATCTTAAAGTATATGGACATCTTGGAAACTTGAAAAAGCTTAAGAAAAAGAATCCTGAAATGGTTATTTCTTTATGTGGCTGTATGATGCAGGAAGAAACGGTTGTGCAGAAAATAAAAGAGAGCTACAGATTCGTGGATATTATTTTTGGTACTCATAACATTTTTAAGCTTGCTGAATTATTATATGACAACTTTACAACAGGAAAAAATGTTGTTGAAATATGGGAGGATACAAATAAGATTGTTGAGGAGCTTCCTGTTGACAGAAAATATCCATTTAAGTCCGGTGTTAATATTATGTTTGGCTGCGATAATTTCTGCAGCTATTGTATAGTTCCTTATGTAAGGGGCAGAGAGAGAAGCAGAAAACCGGAGGATATTATTGCTGAAATAGAAAAACTGGTAGCAGATGGTGTTGTTGAGGTAATGCTTTTAGGACAGAATGTCAATTCTTACGGAAAAAAAGAAGAAGGAATGATTTCTTTTGCGGAGCTCTTAAAAGAAATTGAAAAAATAGAAGGTCTTGAAAGAATCAGATTTATGACTTCCCATCCTAAGGATTTGTCTGATGAGCTAATTGAGGTTATGAAAAATTCTAAAAAGATTTGTAAGCACCTTCATTTGCCACTTCAGTCGGGAAGCAGCCGCATATTAAAGATAATGAACAGACGCTATGATAAAGAGGGCTATCTTGCCCTTGTTGACAGAATAAGGGAGGCAATTCCTGACATAGCATTAACAACCGATATTATTGTCGGGTTCCCAGGTGAAACGGAAGAGGACTTTAAAGAGACACTTGATGTGGTTAAAAAGGTCAGATATGACAGTGCATTTACCTTTATTTATTCAAAGAGAACAGGCACTCCTGCTGCCAAAATGGAAGAACAGGTACCGGAAGATGTAATTAAGGACAGATTTGACAGATTGTTAAGTGAGGTTCAGAACATTTCCACTGAGCTTACAGACAGATTTGTTGGAAGGACAATGAAGGTTTTAGTTGAAGAGATTAATACTCATGATTCATCACTGATGACTGGAAGACTGGAGTATAACACAGTAGTTCATTTTAAGGGAACTGAGGATTTAATTGGAAAAATCGTGGATGTACATCTTGATGAGGCAAAAGGATTTTATTATATTGGGACAATGGTTTAAATTATCATAAATGTTTTGGGGGCTTTTATTTATGGGAGAATATATGAACCATATGGAAAGGAAAAAGAGTTATGAATTACATTAAACCAAAATTATTTTCAGTAATGAAGGATTACACAAAAGAGCAGTTTGTCAAGGATGTGGTAGCAGGAATTATTGTGGCCATTATTGCATTGCCACTTTCAATTGCTCTTGCACTGGCGTCAGGTGTAACACCTGAAATGGGACTTTATACGGCAATTGTAGCCGGATTTATTATTTCGTTTTTTGGAGGCAGCCGTGTTCAGATAGCAGGGCCTACAGCAGCATTTGCAACCATTGTGGCAGGTATAGTTGCCACAAATGGAATTGACGGTCTTATTATTGCAACATTGATGGCAGGTATGATACTTGTGTTAATGGGATTGTTTAAGTTTGGAAGCCTTATAAAATATATTCCTTTTACCATAACAACAGGTTTTACCAGTGGTATTGCTGTTACCATTGTTATTGGACAGATAAAGGATTTTATGGGACTTACCTTTAAGCAGACAAAAGAACCACTTATTGAGACAGTGGACAAATTAAAAATGATTGGAAGTTGCATTAAAACAGTTAATTTTGAGGCACTTGGCATTGGTCTTATTGCCCTTGCGGTACTTATAATATGGCCGAAGTTAAATAAAATAATACCTCCATCACTGGTTGCCATTCTTGTCACCGCACCGATGGTTAAGTTTATGAAGCTTGATGTTAATACAATCGGCTCCCTTTACACAATTTCAGCCAAGCTTCCAACCTTTACAGTGCCACATTTTTCTTTTGCGGTATGTAGGGAGTTATTGCCTAATGCATTTACAATTGCTGTTTTGGCGGCAATAGAATCATTATTATCCTGTGTTGTGGCTGACGGTATGATTGGTTCAAAACATAAGTCAAATGCTGAGCTTGTTGCCCAGGGACTTGGTAATGTGGGAAGTGCGCTGTTTGGAGGTATTCCTGCAACAGGAGCCATTGCAAGAACTGCCGCAAACGTAAAAAATGGTGGTAGAACACCAATAGCCGGAATGGTTCACGCAGTTACACTGGCACTTATATTAGTTGTATTAATGCCTTACGCAGCATTAATTCCAATGCCTTGTATTGCAGCAATTTTATTTATTGTTGCGTATAATATGTGCGAGTGGAGAAAATTTGTCAACATATGTAAGACATCTCCAAAAAGTGATATTCTTGTATTAGTTCTTACATTTGTGCTTACTGTGGTATTTGACCTCGTGGTAGCCATAGGTGTTGGACTTATGCTTTCATGCCTGTTGTTCATGAAGAGAATGGCTGAGGTTACAGACGTTCACGGGTGGACCTATATTGATGAAGATGAAAATGAGAATGAAAATGATCCGGACAGAATAGGTCTTAAGGTTGTTCCTAATGGCACATCCGTATTCGAAATTACAGGTCCAATGTTTTTTGGGGCTTCAGATAAATTGACTGAGGTTGTTAAATTATCAGCAGAGAAGGTTGTTATTCTTCGTATGAGAAGTGTTCCGGCCATAGATATTTCAGCATATCAGTCACTTCTCACAATTTACAATGTATGTAAGGCAAATGATGTGGTGCTTATTTTATCCCATGTAAATGAGCAGCCTATGCAGATGTTAAAGAAGGCAGGCTTTGATAGGCTTGTTGGAGAAGATAATTTCTGTGCAAATATTGATGAGTCGCTTTTGAGAGCAAAAAGTATTACGGAAAAATAAGATTTGAAAGGTGGAGTAACGGTGGGACAATTATCACCTATGATGCAAAAATATATGGAAACCAAGGAGCAGTATAAGGATTGTATATTGTTCTACAGACTTGGGGATTTTTATGAAATGTTTTTTGATGACGCAATACTTGTGTCAAAGGAGTTGGAGCTTACCCTGACAGGCAAGGACTGTGGATTGGAAGAAAGAGCCCCGATGTGCGGAATTCCACATCATGCAATGGAAACCTATCTTACTAAATTGGTGGAAAAAGGTTACAAGGTTGCAATAGGTGAGCAGGTTGAGGATCCTAAAACTGCCAAAGGGCTTGTTAAGAGAGAAGTAACCAGAGTGGTAACACCAGGTACAAATCTCAATAGCACCTCAATGGATGAAACGAAAAATAATTATCTGATGTGCGTGTGCTACAGCGGTGACAACTATGGCGTATCAATTACAGACATTTCAACAGGGGATTTTTTGGTGACAGAGGTAAATGATGCAAGAAGTCTTTTTGATGAAATAAACAAATTTATGCCATCCGAGATGGTTGTCAACAACGCGTTTTATATGTCAGGAATTGATATAGAGGATTTGAAAAACAGACTTGGGATTTGTATTTTTACACTGGATTCGTGGTATTTTGACGATGAAATGTGTAATAATACCCTCAAAGAACATTTTCATATATTAGACATTTCAGGTCTGGGGCTTAGTGATTATCCCAACGGGATTGTGTCAGCAGGAGCACTTATGAAATATCTTCATGAGACACAGAAAACTTCCTTATCACATATTGTTTCAATCACACCGTATTCAACCGGTAAATACATGGTAATTGATACATCTACCAGAAGAAATTTAGAGCTCACGGAAACCCTGAGGGAGAAACAGAAGAGGGGTTCTCTTTTGTGGGTTTTAGATAAGACAAAAACTGCCATGGGGGCAAGATTATTGCGCCAGTATATTGAACAGCCCCTTATTAACAGGAATTTGATTTTGGAAAGACAGGATGCAATTGCAGAAATAAATGATGAGTTAATTGTAAGAGAGGAACTGAGAGAGTATTTAAATCCTATTTATGACTTAGAGAGGCTGATAAGCAGAATTACATATCAATCGGCAAATCCAAGAGACTTAATTGCTTTCAGGAACTCTCTTGAAATGCTTCCACATATCAAAAATCAAATGTCTTCTTATAATTCAAAGGAATTAAAAGAGATGTTTATAAGCTTTGACAGCCTGGATGATATATATGAGCTTATTAATAATTCCATTATCGAAGAGCCACCGATTGTGGTGAGAGAGGGCGAAATTATTAAGGATGGCTATTCAGAGGAAATTGATACCTTAAGGAAGGCAAAGACAGAGGGAAAAAACTGGATTGCCGAGCTTGAGGCAAAGGAAAGGGAAGAAACAGGAATTAAGAGTCTTAAGATAAAATATAACAGAGTGTTTGGATATTACATTGAAGTTACAAATACCTTTAAGGAAATGGTCCCAGAAAGATATACGAGAAAGCAGACTCTGGCAAATGCAGAGAGATATATTACTGATGAATTGAAAAAACTTGAGGACATTATTCTGGGAGCTGAGGACAGACTTGCAACTATTGAGTATGAAATATTCTGTAATGTCAGAAATCAGATTGCCGGAGAGGTTGTAAGAATAAAAAATGTGGCAAAAATTATTGCCAGACTTGACGTCTATTGTTCATTGGCCTATGTAGCCGAACACAATAATTTTGTGAGACCAAACATAAATGAAAAGGGCGTAATTGACATAAAAAATGGCAGGCATCCTGTGGTGGAAAAAATGATGAACGGGGCAATGTTTGTTGAAAATGATACATATCTTGATAAACATTCCAACCGGGTTTCAATTATTACAGGACCGAATATGGCAGGAAAGTCCACATATATGAGACAGACGGCACTTATTGTACTTATGGCCCAGATAGGTTCCTTTGTGCCGGCAGATTCGGCCAATATTGGTATTTGCGACAGGATTTTCACAAGGGTTGGTGCTTCTGATGACTTAGCTTCCGGACAGAGTACCTTTATGGTGGAAATGACAGAGGTTGCCAATATTTTGAGAAATGCAACTTCTGACAGCCTTTTGATTTTAGATGAAATTGGAAGGGGAACAAGTACCTTTGATGGACTTAGTATTGCATGGGCGGTTGTTGAGTATATTAGTAATACCAGAATTCTGGGGGCAAAAACACTATTTGCAACTCATTATCATGAGCTCACGGAACTGGAGGGTACATTGCCGGGTGTGAATAATTACTGTATAGCAGTAAAGGAACAGGGAGATGACATTGTATTCTTAAGAAAAATCATTAAGGGCGGTGCTGATAAGAGCTATGGAATACAGGTTGCAAAGCTTGCCGGAATTCCTGACAATGTTATTGAGCGTGCAAAGGAAATTGTCAAAGAGCTTGTAGATGCAGATATAAGTGCAAAGGCAAAAGAAATTGCCATATCATCAAAGCCTGCCATTAAGAACAATAAATTTATTAAGAACAGTGACAGCACGGAGGCAACACAGATGTCCTTGTTTGATACTGTCAGGGACGATGATATTTTGGAAGAGCTTAAGTCGGTGGATATTTCAAATATGACGCCGATGGATGCATTAAATACACTTTATAAGCTTCAGAACAAGTTGCGTAACCGCTGGTAGTAATTGGTGCAAATAAATTTGCTCCGGAATGGAGATTAGTGTGAAAAAGATTAATTTACTTGATAAAAACACAATAGATAAAATTGCAGCTGGAGAGGTGATTGACAGACCGTCTTCAATTGTAAAGGAATTGCTTGAGAATGCCATTGATGCAAAGGCAACTGCCGTTACTGTTGAGATAAAGGATGGTGGAATTTCCTTTATCAGAATAACTGACAATGGCATTGGAATTGAGAAAGATGATATCAAGATTGCCTTTTTGCGTCATGCAACCAGCAAGATAAGAAAGGTAGAGGATTTACTGTCGGCCACCTCTTTAGGATTTCGTGGTGAGGCTTTGTCGAGTATTGCGGCGGTAACGCAGCTTGAGTGTATTTCAAAAACGCCTTCAGACTTAACAGGGGTACGTTATGTTATTGAAGGTGGAGTTGAAAAATCTTTTGAGGAAATAGGTGCTCCCGCAGGTACAACCTTTATTGTGAGAAATTTGTTTTTTAACACACCGGCAAGAAAGAAGTTTTTAAAAACTGCCCAGACAGAGGGGGCATATATTTCAGCTATTGTTGAGAAGATAGCACTCTCTCATCCTGAGGTTTCCATAAGATTTATAAATAATAATCAGAATAAGCTTCATACATCCGGAAATAAAAAAGTCAAGGACATAATTTATTCTGTTTTTGGAAGAGACATAACCTCTAATATTTTAGAGGTTGATGATGTGTATAATTCCATGAAGCTTACGGGATATATAGGTAAACCTGTTATTTCCAGGGGAAACAGAAACCAGATGATTTATTTTATTAATGGAAGGTTTATTAAAAGTAAGATTATTAGCAGTGCCATTGAAGACGCCTACAAGCCATTTATTATGCAGCACAATTATCCGTTTTGTGTTCTGTATTTTGATATTGCAAGTGATTTGATAGATGTTAATGTACATCCTTCAAAAATGGAGATTCGTTTTGAAAATCAGAGTGATGTGTATCAGTTATTCTATAATGCGGTTACTGCTGCACTGACAAGAAGAGAATTAATTAATGAAGTCACAATAGAAAATGATAAAGCAGAAAATGATAAAGCAGAAAATAATAAAGCGGAAAACAATAAAGTAGAGAGTAATGAAGTAGAAAATCATATAGTAAAAAATAATATATGCCAGAAAATTAGTTTTCCAGAGCCTTTTGAAGTTAATAGGATTTCAGAGCTTAGGAATAGTGTGGAAATAAATCAACAGCCTGATTTGGTAAAAGAAGATGAAGGTAATCAGCTTGAGTTATTTGATGACAGGTTCCTGTCAAAAAAAGAAAAGGTAAAACATAAAATGATTGGTCAGCTTTTCGATACATACTGGCTTATTGAGTATGGTGACCAATTATACATTGTTGACCAGCATGCAGCCCACGAAAAGGTTTTATTTGAAAAGTTTATGAAATCTTTCAGAGAAAAAGAAATAAATTCCCAGATGATTAATCCGCCTATCATATTAAATCTCTCAATGGAAGAACAGAATATGATAAAAAAATTCGAAAAGAATTTCAGGGATTTAGGCTTTGAGATAGAAGAATTTGGCGGAAATGATTATGCTGTAAGGGCTGTGCCTGCAAATCTTTATTCAATTGGGGAAAAAGAGCTGCTAATTAATCTGATTGATACTCTTACAGAGGACGCGACCGAACTTCAGAGTGAACTCATTTATGAAAAAATTGCTTCAATGTCCTGCAAAGCGGCAGTTAAGGGAAATAACAGATTATCTGTCAGTGAGGCGGATGCACTGATTGAGCAGCTGCTTTATCTGGATAATCCATATAACTGCCCGCATGGCAGACCAACGATTATTTCCATGAGTAAATATGAGATTGAGAAAAAATTCAAACGTATTATTTAAAATAATCTTGCTAAGAAATGAGGATTAGCATATGGATAAAAGACCTTTAGTTATAATAACAGGACCTACAGGTGTGGGTAAAACTGATATATCAATTGATCT
Organism: Lachnospiraceae bacterium; assembly: GCA_050309585.1. Classification (GTDB taxonomy): domain Bacteria; phylum Bacillota; class Clostridia; order Lachnospirales; family Lachnospiraceae; genus Bovifimicola. The sequence continues at coordinate 13,994 of JBNRML010000067.1, read as the reverse complement.
TGCAAAGAAAATAAATGGTGAAATAATAAGTGCGGATTCAATTCAGATTTATAAGTATATGGATGTGGGTTCTGCAAAAATAATGCCTGAGGAAATGGATGGAGTACCACATCATCTTGTGGACGAGCTCTATCCTGACCAGGAGTTTAATGTGTTTGTATTTAAGGAAATTGCAAAAAAGGCCATTGAAGGAATATATGAGAGAAATCGAATACCCGTTATTGTGGGAGGAACAGGATTTTATATTCAGAGCATACTCTATGATATTGATTTTTCGGATGAAGACAATGAACAGGGAACAATAAGAAAAAAATACATGGATTTAGCCGCTGAACATGGTAATGATTATTTGCACGATATGCTTAGACGTGTTGACCCTGAGTCTGCAGAGCTTATTCATAAAAACAATGTCAAGAGGGTCATCAGAGCATTGGAGTTTTTTGAGATAAATGGAAAGAAGATTTCAGAACACAATGAGGAACAGAAACAGAATGAATCACCCTACAATTTTGAATATTTTGTCTTGAACAGGGAGCGTTCTGTTCTGTATGACAGAATAGAAAAAAGAGTGGATATAATGCTTGAAGATGGTCTCGAAAATGAGGTGAGAGAGCTCCTTGATAAAGGATATGACAGAAAACTTGTATCCATGCAGGGGCTTGGATATAAAGAAATGGCAGCATATATTGAGGGTGAAATATCATTAGATGAGGCTGTGTATCTCATAAAAAGAGATACAAGAAGATTTGCAAAAAGGCAGCTCACATGGTTCAGAAGAGAAAAAACAGTACGATTATTGAATTATGAAGATTTTGACAATTCGAAGAGTAAAATGTGTGAATTTATGATAGAGTGTCTGAAGAAAAGAGGAATAGTGTGAAAAAAGGCGTCTGCGGAATGGAGAATAATATAATGACTAATGTTACAGATATGTATGAAAAGCTAGGTATCAGCAAAGAAGTATACGATTTTTGCATGAAGGTCGAAGAGGGCTTAAAGGAGCGTTTTGAGGAGTTTGACAAAATTGCAGAATATAATCAGCTCAAAGTAATAAATGCATTACAAAAGGAAAAGGTCAGTGATGTGCATTTTAATGCATCTACAGGTTATGGATATAATGATTTGGGCAGGGATACCCTCGAAAAAGTATATGCTGATATTTTTGGAACTGAGGATGCGCTGGTAAGACCACAGATTACCTGCGGAACACACGCACTTGCCATTGCATTGTCATCACAGTTAAGACCGGGAGATGAACTTATTTCAATTTCAGGAAAGCCGTACGATACACTTGAAGAGGTTATCGGAATCAGGGAATCTGTTGGCTCTTTAAAGGAATTTGGCATTACATATTCCCAGGTTGAGTTGCTTTCTGATGGCTCTTTTGACAAAGCGGGAATAAAAAATGCCATAAGTGATAAGACCAAGATGGTTGCCATTCAGAGATCAAAGGGATACCTGACAAGAAGAACTCTATCCGCATATGAAATTGGTGATATTGTAAAATATGTTAAATCCATAAGAAATAATATCATTGTTATGGTTGACAACTGTTACGGTGAGTTCGTGGAATATGATGAACCAAGTAATTTTGGAGCTGATATGACAGTTGGTTCACTTATTAAGAATCCGGGTGGCGGACTGGCTCCTATTGGGGGATATATTGTTGGAACAAAGGAATGCATTGAAAAGGCTGCATACAGACTTACGGCACCCGGACTCGGAAAAGAGGTTGGTGCAAGTCTTGGCGTAATCCAGAGCTTTTACCAGGGAATTTTCCTGGCACCTACAGTAGTTAATGGTGCTCTTAAGGGTGCTGTTTTTGCAGCAAATATATATGAAAAATTAGGATTTAAGGTAGTACCTGACAGTACAGAGCCTAGATTTGACATTATTCAGGCAATAGAGTTTGGTACCCCGGAAGGTGTCATTGAATTTTGCAAGGGAATTCAGGCAGCGGCTCCGGTTGACAGCTATGTTACGCCTGAACCATGGGCAATGCCAGGCTATGACAGTGATGTTATAATGGCAGCAGGTGCATTTGTTCAGGGTTCTTCCATAGAATTAAGTGCAGATGGACCAATTAAACCACCATATAGTGTATATTTTCAGGGGGGATTAACATGGTATCACGCAAAACTTGGCATAATAATGTCACTCCAAAAATTAGTAGATGCGGGTATTGTTAATTTAAAATAATTATGCTATCATTCTAATGTATGGTCTTTTTTTCTTGAACTTGGAGCCGAAAGGAAGGTCATTAATATTTCAGTAAAAGAATTAAAAACAGAAGACAGACCCTATGAAAAGTTTGTATTAAAGGGTCCGGAGGCGCTCACAGATTCAGAGCTGTTAGCGATTATTTTAAGAACGGGAACAAATAAAAAAACGTCTATTGAACTTGCAAATGAAATTATCAGTTGCTCGCCCAGTAAGAACATCCTTGGAATCACTCATTTATCTCTTGAGGAATTGCAGGAGATAAAAGGTATTGGTAGGATTAAGGCAATTGAGATAAAATGTGTTGCAGAGCTTAGCAGAAGGATTTCAAAAACGAGGATTTCACTAGACAGGGAATTTGTATCTCCGGAAATCATTGCCAGATATTATATGGAAGATTTAAGACACCTTGAAACTGAGCATCTGTTTATCGTAATGTTAAATACCAAGCACAGATTTCTTGGTGATTTTGAGTTGTCTAAAGGTACGGTAAATTCTTCGATTGCTTCAACAAGAGAAGCATTTAGAACAGCATTGCGGTCAAATGCTGTTTATATTATTTTGATGCACAATCATCCAAGTGGTGACCCTACTCCTAGCAGGGAGGATATCCAGACCACCAAAAAGTTTAGGGAGGCAGGCATGGTTGTGGGAATTCATTTGTTAGATCACATCATTATTGGTGATAATAGATATGTGAGCCTTAAACAGGCGGGAATGTTTTGATGAAAGTGAAATGGAGGAAAAAATGGCACAGCATTCATATGGAATAGATTTGGGAACAAGTAATTTTAAAATCTATGGCTTAACAAATAAAAGAATAATTAACGAAAAAAATGTAATTGCAAAGAAAAATAGAGATGATGTATTTCAGTATGGGGATTTAGCCTTCGAAATGTATGAGAAAGCACCGGATAACATAGAGGTTTCTTTTCCGGTCAAATTTGGTGTTATTGCAGATATAAAGAATATGGACACATTATTTGAGTGTTTCTATAAAAAATTAAATGGAAAAAACATCAGTGGCTCCGGCAATTTCTGTATTGCAGTTCCTACTGACATAACGGAGGTTGAAAAGCGTGCTTTTTATGATATGGTTGCTGAGTCAAGGGTTAAGGCAAAACACATAAGTGTTGTTGAGAAACCTATTGCTGATGCTGTTGGCGTTGGTATTGATGTTGAGAGCCCAAGAGGAAATCTCATTGTCAATATCGGTGCGGATACAACAGAGATTTCGGTTATTTCACTGGGAGGTATTGTGCTCAGTAAACTCATAAAAACAGGCGGGTCAAAGTTTGATGACTGTATATGCAATGTTGTGAGAAAAAAATACAATCTTGTAATTGGTAGAAGAACTGCTGAACAGATAAAGATGAATCTTGCAGATGCGGTTGGTGGCTCCTCAACAGAGACATACACTGCATACGGAAGAAATATTGTTACCGGGCTTCCGGCGTGCAAGGAAATAAGTTCAGAACTTGTTTTTGAAGCAATTCAGGAATGTCTTAGAAGTATCATTGATTCAATAAAGGTTATTCTTGAGAGAACTCCACCGGAACTTGCAGCGGATATTATGAACACCGGTGCTTATCTCACAGGTGGCTCTTCTTTGATTAAAAATATTGACCAGTTAATTAAAAACGAAACAGGTCTTAAGGTCAATCTTGATGACGAACCGGAAGAGACAGTAATAAGGGGTATTGCTGAGATATTGTCCAATAACAAGCTCAGTGAACTTATGTATGTTCCAAGAGAAAAACAGTATATTTAATTTTGAGATTGGAGTAAAGCTTTGAGAAGAAGAAGTAGAAAACAGATTCCAACAAAATATATTTTATATGGATTAAGTTTTTTGTGTCTTGTACTAATAATCTGTTCTTTTGTGTTTGATGGTTTCGCATCTCCGGTAAAGTCAGGTGCATCCTACGTTATGAATCCGGTTGCAAAGGGAATGAATGGAGTGGGCAGCTACATTATTTCCAAGGTTGAAGATGTCAAAAATTTCAACAGTATAAAAAAAGAGAATAAGAGACTTAAGGAACAGATTTCAGATTTGCAAAATAAAAATGCTCTTACGGTTGAGGATAGAAATGAGTTAAAACAGCTTCAGGAATTATTTGCCCTTAGTGAGAAGTATTCTGAATATGAAACCACGGGAGCAAGGATAATAAGTAAGGATACAAGTAACTGGTATGCTACCTTTACAATTGACAAGGGCTCAAAGGATGGTATCGAGGTTGACATGAACGTAATTGGTGATGGTGGACTTGTGGGAATTGTCTACGAGGTCAATGATAATTATTCACTGGTTCGTTCCATAATAGATGATGAAAGTAATGTAAGTGCCCAGTTTGCTTCAACATCGGATAAGTGTATCGTTAAGGGAAGTTTAAAGCTGATTAACGAAGGCGTGTTAAAGGTATTTAACATAAATAAGGATGCCCAGGTATCAGAAGGAGATATGCTTATTACCTCAAATATCAGCAGTAAGTTTCTTCCGGGAATTCTTATTGGGTATGTTAAGGACATTGAGGAAGATTCAAACAATCTTACGAAGTCGGCTTATGTAACACCTGTGGTTGATTTTGCACATTTAGACATTGTACTTGTCATAAAGGAATTAAAGGTTATTGAATGATTTTCATGGAAATGAGGAAGGACAAATATGCTTAGAAAAATGGTGGTTGGTTTTGCAATTATATTTTTTTATCTTTTACAGTGTACGCTGTTTAATAAGCTGGCTTTAGCATCTGTTTCTCCAAATTTAATGATAATTCTTGTGTTTGCCGCAGGATTTTTGCGCGGTAAAAGAGAGGGAATGTATGTTGGATTTTTTTCCGGACTGATTTTGGATTTATTCTACGGAAAAGTAATCGGTTTTTATGCTCTTTTATATATGTATATTGGATATTTGAACGGCAGCTTTAATAACCGTTTCTATCATGAGGATGTCACACTGCCTATGGGACTGGTTTTTGGCAGTGATTTTGTATTTAATTTTTTCTTTTATGTGTTCTCTTTTTTATTGAGAAACCGGTTGGATTTTGGATACTACCTTTTACATATTGTTTTTCCGGAAATGATTTACACAGTGGTAATTACACTTCTTATTTACAGACCAATACTTTGGATAAACAATAAAATAGAAAAGGTAGAAAAAAGGAGTGCGACAAAATTTGGTTAAAGAATTTTTTGAGGGAATTTTGAATTTCTTAAAATCAAGGATATTTGTTCTAATAATTCTTGTTTTTGCCATGTTTTCAATATTGATGTTCAGAATATTTAATCTTCAGATTGTTAATGAGGACTATTATTTGGAAAACTATATTCAGACAGCGAAAAAGGAAGTAAGGTCATCAGGAACAAGAGGAATTATTTATGACAGAAATGGAGAGGTGCTGGCATACAATAAGCTTGCATACGCCGTGGAAATAGATGACGAATTGAAAAATGGCATTGATAAGGATGAAAAGCTTAATAAAATAATTGATAAAACAGTGTTAATTATTTTGAAAAATGGAGATACTTTAATACATGATTTCCCTATTATTATTGATGCAAATGGCAAGTATGAGTATTCTGTATCTTCAGACACAGAGAGATTAGGATTTCTTAGGGATATTTATGGTAAGAAGAAGATTTCAGAGTTAGACACTGAAAAGGAAACGTTATCCACTTCTTCAGCAGAAGAAGTAATGAAATATCTGTGTAGTGAAAAAAGGTTTGATATTTCAGAGGATTATTCACCGGAACAGAAGCTTAATATTGCAATGATAAGATATAATCTTTCACTAAACTCATATCAGAAATACATTTCCACAAAGATTTCATCTAATGTTTCAGAAGAAACAGTGGCTGCAATATACGAAAATCAGTCAGAACTTAAAGGTGTAACCATTACTGAGGAAACAATTCGTGTATATAATGACAGTGTTTATTTTGCTCATATTATCGGCTATACCGGTAAAATTTCTGAAGACCAGATGGCTGAATATAACAGTGGTGGTGCAGATTATATTAATTCGGATGTAGTTGGAAAATCCGGTATTGAAAAGGTAATGGAAAGTCAGCTCCAGGGAAAAAAAGGAAGCAGTACGATATTTGTGGATAATACCGGAAAAATATTGGAAACACTTGAGAAAAAAGATGCCACAGCGGGAAACAATGTGTATTTGACAATAGATGCAAAACTCCAGAAAGCTGGATATACAATTCTTGAACAAAAGCTGGCAGGTATTATATATTCAAAACTTGTAGATTATGAGGTTGAAGTCAATGAGAATATGAAGGTTATTCCTATTCCAATTAAAGATGTATATTTCCAGATGATAAACAACAATGTTTTGGATATGAACAGATTTTCTTTGATTTCAGCCACTGAGACAGAAAAAAGAGTGTATAATAAGTTTTCGGATAAACAGGAAAGTGTTATTTCATGGGTCTCAAGTGAACTTAATTCAGAGGATGCAGAAGCTCTTTCGGCACTCCCAAAAGAGAATAAAACATATTTGTCATATATATATACTTTACTTGCCTCTAAAGAAGGTGTCATTGATACTTCTGTGATAGATACAGAGGATGAAACCTATGTTAAGTGGAAAGAAGAAAAAATCAGTTTAAGAACATTTTTATTATATGCGATTTCTAAAAACTGGGTCAATACTTCGAAACTTTTTGATTCTTCGGAGATGAAGTACTCAGACACAGATGAGATATATCAAAGACTTACAGAATATATTCTTGCAAAGATAAGAACGGATAAAGGTTTTAGTAAAAAGATATACTATTATCTCATCTACAGTGGAAGGATAACGGGAAACGAAATATGTATTTTGTTATATGATCAGAATGTCCTTGAGTATGATGAGGGGAAATATATTGCGTTGTCAAATGGTGGCTCGGCCTTCGAATTCATGCGGGAGCAGATAAAGCTTATTAATATCACTCCTTCACAGATAGCACTTGATCCGTGTTCAGGCTCTCTTGTGGTAACAGACCCTGCAACGGGAGATGTTTTGGCACTTGTAACTTATCCAAGCTATGATAATAATAAATTGTCCGGCTCGGTGGATGCGGTATACTGGAAACAACTTAATGATGATCTCTCATTGCCACTTTATAACAGGGCAACCCAGACAAGAACAGCACCGGGTTCAACATTTAAGATGCTTTCTGCAATAACAGGTCTGGAGGAAGGGTATTTGTACCCGTCAAGAACAATTGTTGACCAGGGACAGTTTATGAAGATTACCCCATCGCCTAAGTGCTGGAAGTTTCCGGGAAATCATGGGGCGATAAATGTTTCGCAGGCACTTGAATTTTCCTGCAACTATTTCTTCTATGAATTGGGATATGAAATGAGTATAGATGAACACGGTGTGTTCAATAGTGACCAGGGACTGGCAAAAATGAAAAATTACGCAACACAGCTTGGACTAAATATGATGTCCGGTGTTGAAATAGAGGAAAACCCACCTTTATTTAGTACGGAAAATTCTGTTCGTTCAGCAATTGGACAGGGCTCCAACAGTTATGCAAACATCCAGCTTGCAAGATATACTAACACTATTACAAATGGTGGGAATAATTACAAGCTTACTTTGTTAAACAGGGTTGAGGACACGAATGGAAAAGTTGTCGTGGATTATGAACCAGTTTTGGAAAATACAACAAATTACAGCCAATCAACCTGGGATGCAGTTCATAATGGAATGAGACTTGTGGTGACTGGTGGTACAGCTAAAGGAACTTTTAACGGATTTCCTATTTCGGTTGCAGGAAAGTCAGGAACAGCTCAGGAAAATAAACTTCGTTCAAATCATTCGGTGTTTGTTGCCTATGCACCTTACGAAAATCCTGAGATAGCATTGAGCGTATTGATACCAAATGGAGAATCATCAGGATATACTGCGGAGGTTGTAAGAGATACCATAAAATATTATTATGGATTAACTACTGAAGAGGAGTTATATGGTGGCAGTGCATCAATTCCTACATCTGGTGTGACAAATGATTAGAATTTTGTGGTATAATTGTATCTGAATTTGTAGAAAGGAATAAAAAAATAAAAAAATGAAAAATTCTGTAGTGATAAAAGGGAATAAATATGGTATTATAGTAATGTTAGATAAAAATATATCATATGAGCAGTTGAAGAAGGATATTGCAGAAAAATTCAAGGAATCTTCAAAATTTTTAGGTAATTCGTCTATGGGTATTACCTTTGAGGGAAGATTTTTGGATAATGATCAATTGCAGGAAGTTTTACAGATTATAGAAGATAATTCAGACCTTAATATTGTATGTGTTGTAGACAACGATAAAGAGAGGGAAGAATATTTTAAAAAGTCAGTAGATGAGCATTTAAATGATCTTGCAAGTAATCAGGGACAGTTCTATAGAGGAACATTGCGTTCTGGTCAGGTAATTGAAAGTGAAGGCAGTATTGTTATTCTTGGAGATGTTAATCCGGGAGCTAAAATCATTTCTTCGGGAAATGTCGTTATTCTCGGCTCACTGAAGGGAACAGTATATGCCGGAGTGACAGGAGATTCATCATCTTTTGTTGTGGCGCTTGAGATGCAGCCAATGCAGATTAGAATTGGCGATTATATTGCAAGGGCATCTGACGATGCTGGACAGAAAAAAAATAGGAAAGTAAAAGCAGAGACAAAAATTGCATTTGTGGAAGATGGTAATATTTATATAGAACCACTAAATAAAGAAGTTTTAAATGATATTCATTTTAACTAACAAATAACTTTGGGAGGAATTTTCTAAAATGAGCGAAGTAATCGTAGTAACATCAGGAAAGGGTGGAGTTGGTAAAACAACAACATCTGCAAACGTAGGAACAGGTTTGGCAATGCTGAACAAAAAAGTTATATTAATTGATACAGATATAGGATTAAGAAATCTCGACGTGGTTATGGGGTTGGAAAACAGAATCGTTTACAACCTTATCGACGTTGTTAAAGGTAACTGTCGTGCTAAGCAGGCAATGATTAAGGATAAGAGATATCCAAATCTTTTCCTTTTGCCATGTGCGCAGGCAGGAGATAAAAATAGTGTGACACCGGAAGAAATGAAGGCTCTTACAGATGAGTTGAGAGAAGAATTTGACTACATAATTCTTGACTGTCCTGCAGGTATTGAGCAGGGATTTAAAAATGCCATTGCCGGAGCTGACAGAGCATTGGTTGTTACCATGCCTGAAGTATCTGCCATTCGTGATGCAGACCGTATCATCGGTTTATTAGAAGCAAATGAGAAGAAGAGAGCAGATCTCATTGTAAACAGAATTCGTATGGATATGGTTAAGAAGGGCGAAATGATGTCAATTGATGACGTTGTTGATATTCTTGCCATCGATTTAATCGGTGCTGTTCCTGATGATGAAAATATCGTTATTGCAACTAACAATGGTGAGCCATTAGTTGGAAATGACAGCTTAGCCGGACAGGCATATATGAATATTTGTAAGAGAATCATTGGAGAAGAGGTTCCATTACTTGATTTAAACAAAAAGCAGGGATTTTTCTCTAAATTGTTTAAAAAAAACTAAAATAGGGAGGTAAATGGTATGAGCATTTTTGATGTTTTTAAAAAGAAGCCTTCAGGAAGTGTGGCTAAGGACAGACTTAAGCTTTTACTGGTATCAGACAGAGCAAACTGTTCACCTGAAATAATGGAATTAATTAAAAATGACATTATTAATGTTATTAAGAAATATATGGAAATTGATTGTGAAGGATTAGATATCCAGATTACACAGACAGAATCAGATAGTTCAAACGGTGCTGTTCCTGCGTTAATTGCCAATATTCCAATTAAGGAAGTTAAGCACAGTGCAGATAAGTAATTTGTAATTCAGGAGTTATTATGACCCGTATTATTGATACATTAAAAAGCTATAAATATAGACACTTTAATATCAGACTCCTGTTGTGGGTTGGAGCTTTGACTGTTATAGGAATAATGGTTATTGCCAGTGCAACAGAGTCAGATATTTATGAAAAAAAACAGATTCTTGGTCTTATTCTTGGATTGATAGCCATGATATTCACGATGCTTATCAGTTACAAGTATATATTGAAATTCTACTGGTTGATTTATTTTGTTAATCTTGTCCTTTTAGTGTGGGTCAAGGTGGCAGGTGCAAATCATATGGGGGCAACAAGATGGATTGATCTTGGTTTTACACAGTTACAGCCGTCGGAATTCACTAAGATTTTTTTGATTTTGTTTTTAGCCAAATATATTTATAAGTATAAAGAAAAACTGAATACATTACCGGTGCTTTCAGGAGCAGTTGTACTTTTTGTGGTGCCGCTTTTTCTGGTCCTTAAACAGCCTGATTTGTCAACGAGTATCATTATTACGCTGGTATTTTGTGGCGTAATGTATGTTGGTGGTTTGAGTTATAAGATTATAGCCAGTGTTTTTGCGGTTGCAGTACCAGTTTCTGTGATTTTAATGTATTTGATTTTACAACCAAATCAGACAATAATTGAAGACTATCAGTATAACAGAATTATTGGATTTTATGATGAGAACAATGAAGAAGCTGAGCGTATCAATTATCAGCAGAAAAACTCAGTAATGGCTATTGGTTCAGGCGGTCTGTGGGGGAAAGGTCTGAACAATAACAGTACTACCAGTGTGAAAAATGGAAATTATATCTCTGAGCCACAGACGGATTTTATTTTCTGTATTGTAGGTGAGGAGTTAGGATTTGTTGGGGCAGCTATTGTAATTATTCTTTTATTACTTATTATATTGGAATGTTTTTATATTGGCTCAAATGCACCGGACCTGTCAGGAAGGATTATTGCATGCGGTATTGGTCTTTTGATTGCATTCCAGTCTTTTGTTAATATCAGTGTTGTCACAAGGATGATTCCAAATACCGGCTTACCATTACCTTTTGTAAGCTATGGATTGAGTTCATTATTGAGTCTGTATATCTGTGTGGGAATTCTATTGAATATAGGTATGCAGAGAAAAGATGATTTGTCTTTTATTTAATTTGTTGTGAAGATCTATTTGTTGTGCAGACGAAACAAATAGTTTAGGGTGTTATAAAATCTTATGGCATAATCGTCTGCGGATTGGAGAAGAAGTTATGAATATTGGATTGGTAGCTCATGATTCAAAGAAAAAATTAATGCAAAATTTATGTATTGCTTACAGAGGTATCCTGTGTAAACATGATGTTTATGCAACATCAACTACAGGAAGACTGGTTGAGGAGGTTACAAACCTTAATGTACATAAGTTTCATGCGGGACATTTAGGTGGTGTGCAACAGTTGTGCTCACAGATAGAGCAGAATCAGATTGATATGATTATTTTTCTACGTGACCCTTCAGTGCCAAATTCGCATGTGATGGATATCAATAATATTTTCAGACTGTGTGATATGCATAATATTCCTTTGGCAACAAATCTGGCTACAGCAGAGCTTTTGATTAAAAGTCTTGAACGTGGAGATTTGGATTGGCGTGATATATATCGTTAAATTAAAACTATTCATATCGAGCAGGTCAATTTGACTGCTCGATTAGTTTATACTGCTATTTTATGGGAGGCTTTTTTTGATGAAATCAAAGAAAAAGAAGAGGATTGTCAGATATAAAAAAGGTGTGAATCTAAATGTAGGTTTGGTTATTATTGTTGCCTTTGCTATTTATCTTGCGATAAATTGTTTTATTTACATTACAAGGGAAAAGGTTACTATTTACGAAGTTACAAAAGGTGAATGTTCTCTGTTACAGAATATAAGTACTACCGGAATTATCCTGAGAAAAGAGGAGGTTACAAATGCCCCGGCCTCAGGCTACATTAATTATTATGTAAAGGATGGAAAAAGAGTTGCAGTAGGGAATACTTTATATTCAATAGACGAAAATGGGGATTTTTCCGACAGATTAGAAAGTTTGGCTGAGAATTCCGAGATGTTGTCAGCAGAGAATCTAAGAGAAATCAAATCAGATATTCAGAAATTCGTATTAAGCTATGATGCGGCAAATTTCTCAGAAGTTTATGATTTCAAATATAATTTAGATGCAACCCTTATTGAGGATGTCAATGTTAATGCTTTTGATGCGATTAACCAGACAATTGCTGCGAATGGCGGAAGTACATTGTCATTAAACAAAGCGGATAAATCAGGAATTGTTGAATTTTATTTTGATGGATATGAAGGCTTGACACTGGAGAATATAAAAAAGGATTCCTTTGACAAGACAAATTATAAGAAAAAAATTGTAAATTCCGGTTCCAGTGTTGCCGTGGGAAGTGAAATTTACAAGACTATAACCGATGAAAACTGGAAGGTAGTCATTCCTCTTACAGATTCACAGAAAGAAGCCTATAAAGATACAAGTGTGGTTAATGTGTATTTTCCTACAGAGGATATAAAAACTCCTGCAATATTCAGTATAATTAATAATGATGGTGAAAATTATGCAGTTTTGGATTTTAAACGTTACATGATGAGATTTGCAGGTACACGTTTTGTGGAGCTTCAAATTGTAGGTGAATCAGTTAAAGGGCTTAAAATCCCTAAAACTGCATTGACAGAAAAAGAATTCTACACGATTCCTTTGTCTTATCTTACAACGGGTGGAGAAACAAATGCTGAAGGATTTAATAAAGAAATTATTTCTGATGGAGAAACACTGGTGAATTTTGTTGAAGCAGAAATTATTTGTAAAAAGAATGATCTTTGCTATATTGCCACAGGTTCAAAGCTTAACAAGGGGGATGTTGTTGTACAACCCGATACCAATGAAAAATATCAGATTCAGAGTAAGGCAGAACTAAAGGGTGTGTATAATGTTAATACCGGTTATACAACCTTCAGATACGTTGAAGTGATATCAGAGAAAAATGGTTATTATATTGTACAGTCAGGGTCAAATTATGGTTTGCAGGTATATGACCAGATTGTTTTAAATTCTTCTATGGTAAAAGAAAACCAGGTTATTTTTAAGTGATATTTTATGGGATAGGAGTTGCTGTAAATTGATAAAAGAGAATATTAAAGAAGTTGAAGAAAAAATTGAGGCTGCATGTATCAGGGCAGGACGTGACCCTAAGGAAGTTACTTTGATTGCTGTCAGCAAGACAAAGCCTGTATCCGATATTATGGAGGCTTATGAATACGGAATCAGAGAGTATGGTGAAAATAAAGTCCAGGAAATGTGTGATAAATATGAGGTGCTTGGTAAGGATATTCATTGGCATCTTATAGGACATTTACAGAGAAATAAGGTTAAATATATTGTTGATAAAGCTTTTTTAATTCATTCAGTGGATTCATTGAGACTCGCAGAGCAGATTAGTGATGAATGTACTAAGAAAAATGTTGAAGCAAATATATTAGTTCAGGTCAATGTAGCTAATGAAGACACAAAATTTGGACTTAAACAGGAAGAAACCATAGAAATGGTTAAGGAAATCAGTAGGTTTTCCAATGTTCATATTAAGGGGCTGATGACAATTGCTCCGTTTACGGAAAATCCGGAAGATAATAGAATTTATTTTAGGGAATTAAAGGAATTATCTTTGAAGATAAAAGAGTTGGAACTTGAAAATGTCGAGATGAATGAGTTATCAATGGGTATGACTGGAGACTATGAAGTGGCAATAGAAGAAGGAGCTACTTTGGTGAGGGTTGGAACAGGAATATTTGGCAATAGAAATTACAACATTTAGTTGACATTAATCCTAAAAAAAAGGATAATATAATATATTAATTTATTCAAACA
>JBNRML010000066.1:0-3031 GCA_050309585.1 Lachnospiraceae bacterium | reverse complement strand
CGACGGATGGCTTTTTTAAGCGGTTTAAAATAATATTACCATATACACCCATAAAGTTTTCCATTCCTCCTTCCTCCCTATTATATTCGGGCTGGCCAGTCGACGTGTTTCGACCAAATAAAATAACTGTTGTGAAGAGTAAGCACAAAGCAAAAAACCGCTCGGAAAGAAGCGTTCACTTAGGGATTGAAAGAAAAACTTAAATGAACAGCTTCAAGCGGAGCAAAAAGAGACCAGTCACAATCAGGCATGAATGCTTGAAGCGGCTGGTCTTTTTGTATTTATTGGTAATACAAAATATGGACATTTTATGGAATTAAGTATAGCACCTTGCGGATATAATCTGGTCAATTGAAAGTATATGACCATCTTCGCTTATCCATTCATTCCTTTCAGAGGAATATGAAAAAACATAAAGTACAGGATTTTCTAGGCACTTTGTAACAACACATAATCTGTAAGAGTCCTTATTGTTGTTCATTTTTGAAAATTCATTTGGAGTTAATTCAACAGAAACCTCTTGACCTGCTAGTCCCTTAACTTCAATTTTTAATTTAATTTTCTTATAAACTGCTTCCAAATCCCATCCTAAGTTTTCACTTTCTACAGAAGTCACGGCAAAACCCCTTTCTGAGTATTCTCTGGTAACTTCTCTAATAGCGATATTCTCTATTTTCTTTCTTAGTTCTGCATCGGTTTGGCGGAAGATAGGAAGGCGACGCCTAATACTTTTCTTTTTTTCATATCTTTCTATATGTCTTAGAACTTCTTTCTTAAAATCCTCCATTTCAGGGCTATCAGCATACCAAACATTTGATTGACCCATTCCGCCTTTTACTCTTCTTGGTATTATCGGGAATGAGAACCTTTCATCTATACTCAGTAAAGTAGCATTGTCAGCATTAGCAACAACATAATATCCGATATATTCATTTCTGAATTTTCTTTCTGAGAGATTAGTGTTCTGATAATCTTTAAAAAACCTGGCATTCTTATACCATCCAACTATATACGTTCCGCCATTCTTGTGGGTTGCAGTGAAAATGACTAAAACATCATCTATGAATTCATCATCTTCACTCGCTCCTAATCTTTGAAGGTTGTTATACCCCCTTGGCTGAGCATAACCATATACCTTACCGCTAATTTTTTTGAAATTGAATATTTCGTGTCCATAACCATATTCTTCAACATAGGAGCCACCGCCATGTATTTCTTTATCATTTCCCAATAAACCTTCATATCTTTCCATCCAAGCAGTGTTTAAGAATATCATAGCTTTCATCGATTTACCTCCTTTCAGCTAGAAATTCACACAAATCACTCTGCCAATACTTCTTTAATAATCTGAGCCATCTGCTTGTTGTTTAACTGATCGCGGAAGTAAACAGTGTATCCATCTTTCGACAACATTTCAAAGAAAACACGAGCACATTCAATTTTGGCCTTTTCTGTACCACGTAAATCAGATTTGTTTTCTACATCCTTTGTTTCGACCACAATATTAAGTTCTTTCTCGCCAGAAGCCCGCCTTACAACATACATAAAGTCCGGACTATACATTCCACCAGTAACAGTTGGTATGGCAATACTGCTGCGTGGAATTTTTCCGTATACAATGACTTCTTCGATGTCTGACATAATATTCTTTTGTTCCAATGGCGAGTCGTAAGCGAAGGCGTCGTATAAATACTTATCGCTTGGTGTTCCCGGAGCTATCTTTGTGCCAATACGTCCCTGTGCAATATCTTCTCGTGGAGAACCGTCTGAATAGGTGAGTGCTGTTGCACCAACAGGGGTATTACTTTTTGCATAATGGAATCGGCCTTGCAAATTATTGCTTTTCCAGTCATGAAACTGTTGGATAAACATACTGACAGAATTTTCATTAATGTGTTCAGGATTGATAGTTCCATTCCTTTTTACATACTCACACAATGCTTCATGCAATACTTTGATTGGAATATTTGTAGAACGCATTATTCTCTTAAGGAATTCATTGTAGGGAACAGGTTTTGATACAATGTATTGAGCACCTGTATCAGAAACAATTGTCATCTGCGAACCATCGCTCTTAACGATATCTCTGGAGCTAGTCATGACAACATCTGTAAATACGCCGGGTTTTTCCAGCAATGATACTACCACATCAGTCATATCGGAATCCAAATCTGCATCGTAAAATAGCAAGTACCGCTGATTGATTGTCTCCCATAGTTCTCGTATCTCGCTGTACACAGCCTTACGGATTTTTACAGGCTTTGGCTTGTTAACATTTCGGTCTTTCACCTTTCCAGAGGAGAGTCCTGTCGCAAAGTCCGGATATTCTGCAAAGAAAGCCTCTCTTGTATCCGGTTTTATATTCATTCGTCTGTCGATATAATGCTTATCATATAAAGCATCAAAAAGTTCATCAGAAGTCATGCCGAGTTTCTTGGCCACTTGTTCCAATCTTTCTTCGCTAATAGAAGAAGCTTGTGGAATTTCTCCGTTTATTTGGTCTATTAATCGTTTAGCAAAGTCTGCCTCTGTGAAGTCGACAATATAATTAAGCTGGAATTCTTCATTGGAGATTCTATTACCATTCTCATCTACAGGTAGCCGTAAACCTCGTCCAACCTCTTGCAGTTTACTGTTTTCACTTCCACTAGAACGCAGTTTAGCTATCGTAAATACATTAGGATTATCCCAACCCTCTTTAAGTGTCCATTTTGAAAATAGAAAACGTAAAGTGTTATAGCTACCGTCTTTATTCTTAAAAGAGAGAAGCTGTTTTTTTCCATGTAGGATGGTTTCTACTTCTTTTGCTATATCTTCATCCAAATCGCTATTGTCCTGTGAAAAATAGCCTGCATGGCAAGCAGAAATATCTGCAAGACTTGCTTCCAGATATGCCCGATATTCTGTATCATGCTCACTGAGGGTAGATAGCACCGATTCTATCCGTTCCTTAAGCAATCTCTCAAAAGCTTGTAATAGATAAGGGGTTTTACCTTCCTCGTTTGGTCGATATGATGATATATCATCGATA
>JBNRML010000065.1:0-9328 GCA_050309585.1 Lachnospiraceae bacterium | reverse complement strand
TGGAGATTGTAATAATTTTTGGACCATTTTTCAATTAATATTTGACTAATTATTGGACCACTTTTAGATTACCATAAACAGCTGCAACCGGATTATTTCGTAACTGCAATCGTAGACAGGAATACCGGAAAACTTCTTTATGATGAGGAGTGTGATTTTGCAGAGTGTGTGTTTCATTGGCAAGAGGAAAAGTTTACACTTGCCCAAATAGAAGCACAGAAATGTATCGTGGAAGGGATTGAGGTGAGAGAGCATGAAAATACCATGCAGACTGCACGAGGCAGAGGAAATCATTAGTGAAATGGATTTATACCATGTGGCAGATGACATTATGGAGAGTGATGAAGATTACCGGATTGTCATAAGTGGCTGGTGGGTGCATATCCCGGAGCTTAACATTAACCTGCATGAAGGTATGTTTTGCAACTATGATGAGGAAGAAAAAGAGTATCTTCCCGATTTTTCGCTGACAGTCATTATGGAAGCGGATTCAGAAAAGAAAGAGGGCGAATGGCTCTACTATGAGCAGGACGGATTTGAGATAACTTTAGCCAACTACCAGAATGGGAAAATGGCTATGGAGGCTATTTCAGAGTTGTCCTGCATTATTTGTATCCCGGATGATGAATCGGAAACAGAATGAAATATGCTGTGTCGTAAGACACGGCCATTTCAGATAACTAACTATTAACATTTTTTAAGCCTGTGTGACAGGCAGAAAGAGAGGAACTTATGAAGTATTCAATCAAACTGAACGCAGTAAACAACCCTGACAAGAATGTGAAGGCATTTGCAACCGTAACTTTTGGTGACTGTTTTAAGATTACCAATATTGCGGTAGTGAAGTCGCAGGAGGCAGAGCCTTTCGTGTCTATGCCTTCCTTTAAGAGCAAGGAGAGAACCGAGCATAACCAGCCTGTGTATAAGGATGTATGCAATCCTATTACAAGCGAGTTCAGAAAAGAACTCTATGAGGATATTCTTTCTCTCTATGCAGAAATGGAGCAGTCCGGCAAGACAGAGGTAAGCAGGGATGCCGAAAATGCACAGGAGCCGGAGTTTCGTGTGGCAGTAACACCTTTTGAGAGAGAGAACAGCAACATTCGTGGTCTTGCCCGTATCTATTTTGAGGACTGCTTCGTGGTAAGCAATGTCAGCATTATTCAGGGCAAGGAAAAGGAATTTGTGGCGATGCCTTCCTACATGGTAAAGCAGAATGGCGGTAAGTCACAGTACCAGGATGTATGTTTCCCTGTGACAAAGGAGTTTCGTGAGAAGTTGTATGATGCCCTTATGGACTGCTATCAGCAGGAGAGGGATAAAGCCATGAATCAGGGAATGGAGCAGGCAACCTCACAGAGCATGGAAAGAGCAGAAAGTAGACAGTCGGACAGAAATCTTCCCTTTCGTTAAGAATGAGGAATAATTATTCATGGGGCATAGTGGTATAATCTACTATGCCCTATGGGAAAGGAGAGTAGAATGGATCAAGTACAGAATATGGAATTGTCAAAAGACCAAATCATTCAGGAGCTTATCGCACTTCTTAATCAGAATCAGCAGAAAGAAGCTGCCAATGATGTATTTGAGATGGCAACTTTGATTGATGGTATGGGCAAGAGGCTTGAGCAGGTGACAGAGGAATTAACTTCATAAGGTGTCTGAGTTCTTAGGCATTAAGGATAAGCTGGAGTCTGTCCGTGAGAATGTCCGTAAGAGTATTGCAGAGACAGAGCATACCATAAATAAATTGGATGCCTTTGGTAATGGTATGAGGGAAGCCGGACAGAAGATTGCTAATACCTTCCGTACCTTTGCGGATAAGGAAACGGTTGATTATTCCGAAAAGGAAAAGAAATTCTCTAAAACGGAGCTTGTAAAAAAGCCTTTTGAGGCTAAGAAAAAGCTGTATCAGAGAATGGAGAAACATCTGGATGAGGCACTTGATAAGGTGGAAAGCCTTGCCAAAGAGCCGGAGCGAATGAAAGATATGGAAATGGCAGAGCCTTCCATGCTTGGAGCTGTGGCAGAGCCGGAATTTCAGTATGGGGCAGATGCTTTTGAAGCCTATCAGCAGTCTGCAAAAGCGGAAACAGTGGTGATGCCAGAAGTGAAAACATCGGAAATAAAGAATAAGAGCCGATAAAGAAAAGAATATTATTTTATTAAGAGATAAAGGTTTTTGTTGTAGAAAAGGTTTCTATAGTATTGGTGAGATAAAAGAAACATTAAAAAATGTTTTATAAACTTCTTGACAACCGCATATATTGGTGCTAAGATACAAAACAACTTAATACATCAAACCGTTGAAGCGGAGATAACGGCAATGATGCCTTTACAGAGAGCCTGTGGTGCTGAGAATCAGGTGAGAAACAAGTTGTCAAATGGACCGCTGAGGGCGCAGTCAAAAGTGTAATGATCTTACACCCAGTATTCTGTGACGTGTTGGCATACGTCAGTTGCCGGGGATATGTTGGTATCCTGCTAAGCGCATAGGGTCATTCCTATGAATTCAAGGTGGCACCGCGGATAGTGTTTACTTTTATTAGAGTATCGTATTCGTCCTTGACAGATTCTAAATTTCTGTCAAGGGCGTTTTTTAATTTCTCTGACTCCTTTGGCAGATAGGTCAAAGGAGTTTTTTCTTTGCATAAAACCAGAACAGGAGGTAAGGAACATGAACATTTTACCGGAGCTTAATGAAGTTAAACGACTTGCTGCAGAGGGAAGCTACAAGGTAGTGCCTGTAAGCTGTGAACTTTTGTCGGACTTTACAACCCCCATTGAAACCATGAAGATACTAAAGAACGTATCCACGCACTGCTACATGCTGGAGTCGGCGCAGGCAAATGACAAATGGGGCAGATATACCTTTCTTGGATTTGAGCCTAAATTGGCGATTAGCTGTGTGGACGGGGAACTGAAAGCCGGAAATCTAAAGATAAAAACAGATAATCCGTCAGAGTATTTAAGGCAGATACTTGCAGATTATAAAAGTCCACGGTTTGACTATCTGCCGTCCTTTACCGGAGGGCTTGTGGGATACTTCTCCTATGATTATCTTGAATACAGCGAGCCTGCGGTCAGATGTAAGGCAGAGGACACGGAATGTTTTAAAGATGTGGATCTGATGCTGTTTGATAAGGTTATAGCCTTTGACAATGTAAGGCAGAAGATAATCCTGATTGCAAATATGTCTCTTGCTGATCCGGAAATCGAATATAACCGTGCTGCGATGGAATTAAAACAGCTTGCAGAGCTTCTTAGGAAAGGAAAAAAGAAGGAGGAGCTAGCCGGACATCTGATAGGTGAGGTAACACCATTGTTTGATAAAGAAACCTACTGTGAAATGGTTGAGAAGGCAAAGCACCATATCTATGAGGGTGATATATTCCAGATTGTCTTATCCAATCGGTTGAGCGCACCCTTTGAAGGAAGTCTTCTAAATACCTATCGTGTGCTTAGAACTATCAATCCATCACCTTATATGTTTTATTTTTCGGGAACGGATGTAGAGGTGGCAGGAGCTTCCCCGGAAACCCTTGTGAAACTGGAAAACGGTGTGTTGCATACCTTTCCCTTAGCGGGAACCAGACCAAGGGGAAAAACAGATGCAGAGGATAAAGCTTTGGAAGCAGAGCTTCTTTCCGATGAAAAGGAGCTTGCAGAACACAACATGCTGGTAGACCTTGGAAGAAATGACTTAGGAAAGATAAGCAGGTTTGGCACGGTGCAGGTTGAAAAACTGCATTCCATTGAACGCTATTCCCATGTAATGCACATTGGCTCTACAGTGCGTGGAGAAATCAGGGAGGATTGTGGCGGTCTGGATGCCATAGAAGCAGTACTTCCTGCAGGAACCCTTTCCGGGGCACCAAAGATTCGTGCTTGTCAGCTAATCGGAGAATTAGAGAACAATAAGCGAGGCATTTATGGCGGAGCCATCGGTTATATCGACTTTACCGGCAACATGGATACCTGTATTGCCATCCGCATTGCCTATAAGAAAAACGGAAAGGTATTTGTGAGAAGCGGAGCCGGTATTGTGGCGGACTCTGTACCGGAAAAAGAATATGAGGAATGTATCAATAAGGCGAAAGCCGTTGTGAATGCACTGAAACTGGCAGAGGAGGCGGATGTATGATTTTACTGATAGACAACTATGACAGCTTTTCTTATAACCTGTATCAGCTTGTCGGGGAGATATGTCCGGATATAAAGGTAATCAGAAATGATGAGCTGACGGTAGAGGAGATAAGAGAATTAAAACCGGAACGAATTATACTTTCTCCGGGACCGGGCAGACCGGAGAATGCAGGAGTAATTATTGATGTGGTTAAAGCACTTGGAAAGGAGATACCTGTTCTTGGTGTATGCCTTGGGCATCAGGCTATTTGTGCAGCTTACGGAGCTACCGTAACCTATGCAAAGGAACTGATGCATGGAAAACAGTCAGATGTAGATTTTGATACAGACTGTTTGTTGTTTCGGGGATGCCCCGGGAAAGCTCCTGTTGCCAGATATCATTCCCTTGCAGCGGATAAAGAGACAATACCAGAAGAATTGCTAATTACTGCTCATACCTTAGATGGGGAAGTGATGGCAGTACAGCACAGGGCTTATCCGGTTTACGGAGTACAGTTTCATCCGGAATCCATTATGACACCGGACGGAAAAACAATGCTTGAAAATTTTATAAAGGAGATGTAAGCCATGATTAAAGAAGCAATCGTAAAAATTGTAAATAAAGAAGACCTCACCTATGATGAGGCATATAACGTAATGAATGAGATTATGAGCGGGGAAACCACACCCACACAAAATGCAGCCTTTTTGGCAGCCCTTTCTACTAAGAGTGCCAGGGCTGAGACTACAGATGAGATTGCAGGTTGTGCAGCAGCCATGAGAGCCCATGCAACCAAGGTAGAGACAGATATGGAGCTGTTTGAGATTGTAGGCACAGGTGGAGATAATGCCCACAGCTTTAACATATCCACAACCTCAGCCCTTGTGGCGGCAGCCGGAGGCATGAAGGTGGCAAAGCACGGAAATCGTGCAGCATCTTCCCAGTGTGGAACTGCTGACTGTCTGGAGGCACTTGGAGTAAATATTAACCAAAGCCCGGAAAGATGTAAGGAACTGCTAAAGGAAGTAGGAATGTGTTTCTTCTTTGCGCAGAAATACCATACCTCTATGAAATATGTAGGTGCAATTCGCAAGGAGTTGGGGTTTAGAACAGTTTTCAATATCCTTGGACCTCTGACTAATCCGGGAACGCCTTCCATGCAGCTTTTGGGAGTATATGATGATTATCTTGTGGAACCGCTGGCGCAGGTACTCATAAATCTCGGAATTAAGAGAGGTATGGTGGTATATGGTCAGGATAAGCTGGATGAGATTTCGCTGAGCGCACCTACGACTATCTGTGAGATTCGGGACGGATGGTTTAAAACCTCTGTAATCAAACCGGAAGAGTTTGGCTTTGAACGTTGTACCAAAGAGGATTTAAAGGGCGGTACACCTGAAGAAAACGCAAAACTTACACTTGCTATTTTGCAAGGAGAGAAAGGACATAAGAGAAATGCTGTGTTATTAAATGCCGGGGCAGCCCTTTATATTGGCGGTAAGGCGGAGAGCATGAAGGAAGGCATTGCACTTGCCGCAGAGTTGATTGATTCCGGTAAGGCGCTTGAAACATTGAAAAAATTGATTGAAGTAAGTAATCGGCCGGAGGTGGAAGCATGACCATATTGGAACAGTTGGCAGAACACGCAAGAGAGCGTGTGGCACAGGCGCAAGAGAATACCTCACTGGAGGATATCAAAAAACATGCTTATACATTGCCAAAAGGTGACTTCGCTTTTGAAAAAGCATTAAAAAAACCTGGAATCTCCTTTATCTGTGAGTGTAAGAAGGCTTCTCCCTCAAAGGGGCTGATAGCAGAGGACTTTCCTTATGTGGAAATTGCAAAGGAGTATGAGGCGGCCGGGGCAGACTGTATCTCCGTCCTTACAGAACCCAAGTGGTTTCTAGGAAAGGACGAATATTTAAAGGAGATTGCAGAATGGGTAATGGTGCCCTGTCTTCGTAAGGATTTTACTGTAGATGAATACATGATTTATGAGGCAAAGTTACTGGGTGCTTCGGCGGTATTACTCATCTGCTCTATTCTTACAGAAAAAGAAATAGCGGATTATATCAAAATATGTGACAGTCTTGGACTTTCCGCACTTGTGGAGGTTCATAACGAGCAGGAAGTAGAAACAGCCATAAAAGTCGGGGCAAGGATTATCGGTGTGAATAACCGTAACCTAAAGGACTTTACCGTGGATACGAATAACAGTAAGAAGTTACGAAACCTTGTGCCGAAAGGAATTTTGTTTGTGGCAGAAAGTGGTGTAAAGTCAAGGGCGGATATCGAGGCACTGCAGGAGGTCGGTGTAGATGCAGTGCTGATTGGGGAAACACTGATGAAGGCAAATGATAAAAGAGCAAAACTTCAGGAACTGCGAGGTTGTCTATGACAAAAATAAAGTTATGTGGATTAAAAAGGGCCTGTGAGATAGAATGGGTAAATGAGCTGAAACCGGATTATATCGGTTTCGTATTCTCAAAAAAGAGCAGACGGTATGTGAATCCGGAGGAAGCAGGGAAGCTGAAAGCAATGCTTCATTCGTCCATTAAGGCAGTTGGGGTATTTGTGGATGCCAAGCCGGAAGTGATAGCGGGAATGGCAGAGCTGGAGGTAATAGATGCGGTACAGCTTCACGGAAATGAGGACGAAGCCTATCTAAGAGAGCTAAAAAAGCTGATAAAGATTCCTGTTTTTCAGGCATTCCGTATTACCTCTGCGGAAGATGTGAAAAGAGCAGAGGAAAGCAGTGCAGATATGGTACTTTTGGATGCTGGGGCAGGCTGTGGAGAGGTCTTTGACTGGAGCTTGTTAAAAGACATGAAAAGACCTTATTTTCTGGCAGGTGGGCTGACACCGGAAAATGTGTCAGATGCCATAGATAGGCTACAGCCTTACGGCGTAGATGCAAGTTCCTCATTAGAAAGGTCAGGAGTAAAAGAGAAAGAGAAAATGACAGCCTTTTTGGAAGCTGTCAGAGGAAAGGAGATTAAAGATGGCAGATAAAAACGGACGCTTCGGTGTGCATGGAGGACAATATATACCGGAAACCTTGATGAATGCAGTCATAGAGCTGGAGGAAGCATACAACCATTATAAAAATGACTCTGAGTTTAACAGGGAACTGACAGACTTATTAAACGAGTATGCAGGCAGACCATCAAGACTTTACTATGCAGAGAAGTTAACAAAAGCATTAGGTGGTGCCAAAATTTATTTAAAGAGAGAGGATTTAAATCATACCGGTTCTCATAAAATCAACAATGTGCTTGGGCAGGCTCTTCTCGCAAAGAAGATGGGCAAGACCAGACTGATTGCAGAAACCGGAGCAGGTCAGCACGGAGTGGCTACAGCCACAGCGGCGGCGCTTCTTGATATGGAATGTGTAGTGTTTATGGGAGAGGAGGATACGAAGCGACAGGCACTAAATGTGTATCGTATGAAACTCTTAGGAGCAGAGGTGATTCCTGTAACCAGTGGAACAGCTACCTTAAAAGATGCCGTATCGGAGGCTATGAGGGAGTGGACCTCAAGAATTGAAGATACCCATTACTGCCTTGGCTCTGTGATGGGACCACATCCCTTCCCAACTATTGTGCGTGATTTTCAGGCAGTGATATCTAAAGAGATAAAGGAGCAGATACTGCAAAAGGAGGGCAGACTTCCGGATGCAGTGATTGCCTGTGTGGGTGGTGGTTCCAATGCCATTGGCAGCTTTTATCACTTTATAGAGGATAAAGAGGTACGTCTTATCGGTTGTGAAGCAGCAGGAAGAGGCATAGATACCTTTGAAACTGCAGCGACTATAAATACCGGAAGACTGGGCATTTTCCACGGAATGAAATCTTATTTTTGTCAGGATAAATATGGGCAGATTGCACCGGTATATTCTATTTCCGCCGGACTGGATTATCCCGGCATCGGACCGGAGCATGCCAATTTACACGATATGGGCAGAGCAGAATATGTGCCTGTTACGGATGAAGAGGCAGTGGAGGCTTTTGAGTTTCTATCAAGAAACGAGGGCATTATTCCAGCAATTGAATCCGCACATGCAGTAGCTCATGCTATGAAGCTGGCACCTACAATGGATAAGGATAAAATAATCGTGATTACCATTTCCGGCAGAGGAGATAAGGACTGTGCAGCTATTGCCAGATACAGAGGGGAGGATATCTATGAATAAATCAGGAGCAGAAAGAATAAGAGAAGCATTTGGGGATGGAAAGGCATTTATCCCTTTTATTACCTGCGGTGATCCTGACATTGAAACAACAGGAAAGTTGATACGAGCTGCTGTAAAAAATGGTGCGGATTTGATAGAGCTTGGTATTCCATTTTCTGACCCTACAGCAGAGGGGCCTGTTATACAGGGTGCAAATATCCGTGCATTACAAGGTGGGGTAACTACAGATAAGATATTTGACTTTGTAAGGGAGCTTAGAAAAGATGTAACCATACCATTAGTATTTATGACCTATGCTAATGTGGTGTTTTCCTATGGTGCGGAAGATTTTATCCGAACCTGTAACGAAATTGGAATTGATGGAATTATTCTACCGGATTTGCCTTTTGAGGAAAAAGAAGAGTTTTCTCCACTGTGTAAGCAGTATGATGTGGCTTTGATTTCCCTGATAGCACCAACTTCGGATAAGAGGATTGCCATGATAGCCAGGGAAGCGGAAGGTTTCTTATATATTGTTTCCAGTCTGGGTGTAACCGGAACCAGAAGCGAGATTACCACGGACTTATCATCGATTATAAAGGTAGTTCGAGAAAACACAGACATTCCTTGTGCCATTGGATTTGGTATTTCGACATCGGAACAGGCAAAGAAGATGTCTGAAATTGCGGATGGTGTAATTGTCGGCTCGGCAATTATTAAATTGATCAAGAAGTATGGAAGAGAATCTGAGAAAGCTGTTGGGGAATATATAAAAAGTATGAAAGAAGCAGTTATTGATTAAGCGTGCAAGGGAGGAATGTAAAGGACGACATAGCTCACTTGCGAAGTTAAAGAATTAAGTGTAAGAATAGCGTAAAGTTACCTTCGGTTACTAAATAAGCTGTCTATACTTCAAATAGATACAACAAGAGAGCACCTATTTGTGGTATGATTAAGTTGCAAAACAAAAACCAATCAACAAAGGAAGGTGCTCTCTATGTATTATACTATACAACATTTTATTGAAAAAG
>JBNRML010000064.1:0-11885 GCA_050309585.1 Lachnospiraceae bacterium | reverse complement strand
TGTTCTGTAGTGTGTCAGTCTTATAAATAAATCATATCAGAAGGAAGATAGAAAAGAAAAGCGAAAGTCAGTCAACATGTTTCATGACACATTGGTGCCTTTCGCAGAAAGGCGGATTATAACTATGAAAAATAATAATTTAGGATTAATTCACATATATTGCGGGGATGGAAAAGGAAAAACAACTGCTGCCACCGGACTTGCACTTCGTTGCGCCGGTGCAGGCTATAAAGTCTTAATCAGCCGTTTTTTAAAAAATGATAATTCCTGTGAATTAAGTATATTAAATCAAATTTCAAATATTACTGTTGTGCAAACAAAAAAAGAATTCGGTTTCTTTTCTTCAATGAGTGAAGAACAAATAATTGAAGCCTCCGAGTATTATTCAGAACAACTAAAAAATGCTTTTATTGATTCTGAAAACTATGACATGTTATTTTTGGATGAAATAAATGTTGCAGTAAGTCTTGGACTTATTTCCGAAGATTTACTAATTGACCTGATTTCACACAAAAAAGACAATCTTGAATTGGTACTTACCGGCAGAAATCCCTCTGAAAGAGTCACTTCCCTTGCCGACTATGTATCAGAAATCAAGTGTATCAGACACCCATATAATCAAGGTGTTACTGCACGAATTGGTATAGAAAAATGATAACTGCTGTAACCATATTACAGCAGTTAAAATCAAATTAAACTTACTATTTTATTACCGAAAGCATAATCTGCATCAAATACCAATTGCTTTCTGTTTTTTGCAAAAAATATTTCAATCTTTTTACCAGATACACTTATTATTTCTCCCTCACCGTACTTTATGTGGCGAACCTTCATTCCTTCCTTCAGCTCGTCTGTCATAGAGTTCATCTCTGTGACAAATCTTGAAATCTCCACCGGTTTACCGAACCTCTCTTTGACTGAGCATATTTTCAGGTACTTCTTTGCCCTCGTCGCGGCCACATAAAACAATCTTCTCTCTTCTTCAATATCCTCTAAAAGTCCTGCCTTATTGTGTGGTGTCACACCCTCAACTGCATCAATAATATAGACTCTCTCAAACTCAAGACCCTTTGCGCTGTGCATTGTGCAGAGCTCCACCGCATTCTCTATTTTGCGGTTTTTATCCGACTGATTTTTTAATTCCTCACCATATTCATCAATATGTTCAAACCACTCATGGTAATTTTTGAATTCTTTCGCCTTTTCCTCCAGTTCGTCTAAAACCAGATATAAATCTTCTGCATTCATTCTCCTGTACTCAGCATACTCTGCAATGAATTCATCATATCCAACACCTTTTCTTATATAATTAATGGCCGCATAAGGAGACATATTTCCAATCATCTGAAGGTCGTATTCAAGCTTTTCTATTCTCTCTATGACCCAATACTTATCACTGTAAAATTGCTTCAATTTTGAAAAATTCACATTCTCTTCTGCAAGACTCTCTCTTGACAGATATCTTTTTGGTCTATTGAGAATTTTAAGAAAGCTCTCTCTTTTTCTGTCACCTCTGGCAACATTCACATAACATATAATATCCTTTGCAATAAAATGTTCATATATATTAGGCATAATATCCTTCATATGAAAAGGAATATTATATTCCATCAATTTGTCCACAAGAAATCTGGGACCGGTATTTGTTCTGAATAAAACGGCAACATCAGAAAATCTGCCACCATTCTTTACAAAGTCATTAATCTCTTCAATTATTTTCTTATTTTCCTCTGGGCCATCCCTGAAGGTGCAATACTCCACAGTTCCCATCTCAGATTTTGTGGCATGGATTTTTTTCTCAAACCTGTTTTTATTATTTGAAATAAGCTTCAGACTGTCCTTTACAATTTTAACCTCAGAACGGTAATTCTCATTAAGAACAATTCTTTTCGACGATTCATAATCCCTCTCAAAATTAAGCATAATCTCAGGTCTTGCTCCTCTGAACCTGTAAATAGACTGGTCATCATCACCCACAATAAAAATATTGTCCTCTGGCTTTGCGAGAAGCTTAATTATTTCATACTGTATCCTGTTTATATCCTGAAACTCATCAATAAGAATAAATTTGTACTTATTCTGCCAGGCACTAAGTATATCCCTTCTGGCACAGAAAAGTTCATGGCACATTGTCATCATATCATCGAAATCTATCTTATTTTTGCTTCTCAATATATTATCGTAACCGTTGAATATTCTTCTGAACACCTCATTGCTGCAATTTCCGGAATAATAATTGTCAAGTGAAATCATATCACCCTTGACATTTCCCATTTCCATCAAAATGTTAGATACAAACTCTTTTTCATCATCCAGTTCAAGCTTTTCTTTTTGAACCAGCTCCGTGACAATCTTGTACCTCTCCTCTTCTCTTAGTATGTTTTCTGCCTTAAATCCATAGGCAAATTTGAGAATTTTAAAGAAAATTGCATGAAATGTTCCAAATGAAACCGGTGCATTAACGCCATCCATCAGCTTTATAAATCTTTCCTGCATCTCAACGGCTGCTGCCTTAGTAAAAGTTATAACCAGTATATTTGACGGATTAACACCATATTTTTCTATTAAATTTTTCGTCCTGTTTGTAATAACAGTTGTTTTACCAGAACCAGGCCCCGCTAATACTAAGCAAGGGCCTGTGTAATGATTTATTGCAATATTTTGTGTTTCACTAAACTGCTTTCTCAAGTTTTTCTATACCTACTTTTATTCTTCTTAATGATTCCTCTTTTCCGAGAATCTCCATAATTTCAAAGGCTCCACCAGGTGTCATCTGTTTTCCTGAAACTGCTGTTCTGACTGGCCACAAGCCCTGACCATTCTTGATGCCTTTTTCAGCAACATAATTCATAATCAAATCATGTAATGCAGAGACAGAATAATCCTCCTGTTTTTCAAGAATTGGAAGAAGCTCTTTAAGAACTTCAAGAGAATTCTCAGCATTTGTCTTCATTTTCTTATGTGTATACATTTCAATATCATACTCTGGAAGCTCTTCAAAGAAATCAACCAAACCTTCAATATCTGGCAACACTTCAATTCTGGTTTTTACCAAATCAAGAATCTTTTTCAGGTCAATATCCTTTGTAATTACTTTTTTGATGTACGGCATAGCAAGCTCATAAAATTTTTCATTATCCATAGCCTTTAAGTATTCGCCATTCATCCATCTGAGTTTCACAATATCAAACACTGCAGGTGATTTGTTAATGTGTCTGTAATCAAATTTTTCAATTAATTCCTGCAAGGACATTATTTCCTGATTGTCCTCCGGACTCCAACCAAGAAGAGCAATATAATTAACTACTGCCTCTGTTACAAAACCCTGTTCAATCAAATCTTCAAACGAAGAATGTCCACATCTCTTGCTGAGTTTTTTGTGGTTTTCATCTGTAATTAACGGAAGATGAATGTAGTTTGGTGACTCCCATCCAAAGGCATCATAAAGTCTCTGATACTTTGGAGAAGAAGATATATATTCATTTCCCCTGACAACATGTGTAATATTCATTAAATGGTCATCTACAACATTTGCAAAATTATATGTTGGATATCCGTCTGATTTAATCAAAATCATATCATCCAGTTCTGAATTTTCTACCGTGATATCTCCATATATATCATCATGAAATGTGGTCTGTCCCTCTTTTGGATTATTCTGCCTTATTACATAAGGAACACCCTGTGCAAGCTTTTCCTCCACTTCTTCCTTTGAAAGCCCAAGACAATGCTTATCATACACAACAATTTCCTTATCACCAATAACCTGTTTCAATGTGCTAAGTCTCTCCTCATCACAGAAACAATAATATGCCTCACCTTTTTCAACAAGCTTTTTTGCATATTCAAGATACATTCCTGTAGCCTGTCTCTCACTCTGTACATACGGACCATATCCAGCATCCTTATCCGGACCTTCATCATGGTGAAGACCTGTTTTATCCATGGTTCTGTAAATAATCTCTAATGCTCCCTCAACAAATCTTTCCTGATCTGTATCCTCTATTCTCAAAATGAAATCACCGCCCTCATGCTTAGCAATAAGGTATTCATAAAGTGCTGTTCTCAGATTTCCTACATGCATTCTTCCTGTTGGGCTTGGTGCAAAACGTGTTCTAATTTTACTCATAGTAATCTCCATTCTCGTAATTCACTGATATTTTTTCATTTCACATTATATCACTTTTATCTTTTTTTTCAAGATTTCATATTTTTACAAAAATCTAATATACTTAAATATAATCTTTCCAAACAAATTCTTCTTATTGTAGATATTGTCCCTTATGCAGATAACATTTTTTCTCACAACCTCTACCTCTTCATTATTAAGGCCTGATTTACTGAACTTCTCTTTTTCAACCAAACAACTTATTTCATTAATCACTTTTTCATCCGACAAATCGGCCTCAGCAATTCTCTCCGCAAAAGTCCTGTAATTTTCACTGCCGTTTTTCCTGATTTTAACAGCCGCTGTACATTTACACAAATAATCATATAATTTTTCTGCTGTAGCTGCATTTTTTCTTCGCTTTCTAATATATGAGCCAACAATAACATACAATGTAACTGCTGAGATAATGGTTCCCAAAGTAATAATGATTATCTTTAAGAACGTGTCTTTCACAGCATCATATGTCTCTTTTGTAAACACTGTATTCATAAGGTAATTGATAACCGCATTATCTTCAGGTTCAGGTATTTTTTCCTCTTCCTCCTCTTCCGTAGACGGTGTCGTATCCACCGGTAGCCATCCAAAGCCATCTATATATATTTCAACCCATGCATGAGCCTGACTGTCATCAACCTCAAATTGCAAAACCTCTTTGTCCAAATATTGCAGAGAATGAATATACTCCACTATATTTTCTTCACATGATTCCCCAGTATCGAAATCCCCAGGCTGAATGGCATATCCTCCTGCATACCTTGCAGGAATTCCCAAATATCTGAAAATAAGTGTCGAAGACGTTGCAAAATAAACACAATATCCCTTTTTCTGCTTATCTAAAAAATAGTTTACAAACTCTTTTTTAGCAGGTGTCTTTCCCGGAATTAATGTATACTCATAATCATTTTCGAATATATTACTGAGCTTTTCCACAATATTTTCGGTATCCTCTGTCAGATTGTATTTCTTACAGAATTTTTCAATACTCTTTTTATTTTCCTCCGGCACCTCCATGTACATATCGTGAACGTATTGTGAATATTTTTCCTCTCTCTCAAGTTTTTCAAGTGCTCCTTCATTTCCACTGCTTTGAAATTCTATTTCATGCTGACTATGATGAAAATTTATCTTTTCCCTAAACTCATCAACTGTGTAATTTCTTAAAAATGGTGTATACCACAAATCAAAATACCAATTTCTTTTTAAATCAAATAAAATCTCATCGTCATATTTCATATTTTCTGAAATTTCCTTAACTCCCACAGTGTTATACGGTACATATGAATAATTAGGGTTAGCCGCAACATTTATTATCTTAATCTTTTTATTTTTACCCAGAATATTATCTTTATGATAAATCCCTTCCATTTCGCCATTTAAATCTGAAACTTTCTCTGGGGTCAGCCCATAATCCTCAAGCTTGATTTCAGGCTTTCTCTCAGAAATCGTCTCCCAATAAGCATCCTTATAAAAGGTTCCGTTAAAATTTTTAAGATATATCGTGTCTTCTTTTTCTTCTATAACCGTATTCACAATCAAATCTGTCTCATAATCAAGTTCAACATACTTTGACTGTCCCATACGGTTTCTGCCTACCCCGCCGGCGCTTCCACCATTTGGACTCAGCATTCCCCAAAAACCTACCATTACAAATCTCTTTGTGAAATCATATGTGGAATCCTTCCATTCATCATATTTTGTGTCTGGTTTAAATTCAACCTTATCTAAAACAAATCCCGTAACCAGCACAAGAATAATTAAAACGGTTCCAACCGAACACAAAAAACCTAATGTATTTTTTCCATCATTCGTATAATTAAAAGTGACCTTATTCCTGACCCTGTATTTCTTATATCCTCTTCTCTTTTTGTATTCCATATGATAATGACTGGAATTTTTAAAAAATATCAGGCTTATTATTCCTGCCATATACATGGCAAAGAAAAATGCATTTACTTCAAGTCCAAAATAAAGTGGCATCTGAACAACAGGAAATGAAAACAAAAAAGCAATAACAAATCCCTTTGTCTCAGAAATTGCCATATTAAACATCATCATAACACAAAATATGATAAACAGTATACACACTGTGACTGATATTTTTTCATCATATCCATAAACTTCATAACTTCTCTCTATAGGTAAATCCAGCTCTTTTTCAAAAAACAGCATCATTTTATTACATATATGTGCAAATCCGCCTCTGATAAGATACCTTTGATTCAAAATCATGTATAAAAAAATCACCAGTGCTATCAGATAACCAATTGCTTTTATGCCCCTGTTGTAGTAAAAAAATCCCATAGAACAAGCAATTAAAAGTGATACAATTCCCACCACAAAAATATTTATTTTTACATCAAATGCAAGTATAAAACACCCACAACCTCCGTATACAATCAAAAAATTAATCAGTGCATTTGTGAGCACAAAAAACAAAGGATTATTATCTCCTATCTCCGGGGGATTATTAATAATAATTCCACTTTTTCTTGATATTTGTTCTTCTTTTTCCTTTTTTCTCTTTTCTAAGATAAACATAACAGCACCACCTTTTCTGAGCCAATGTCTATCCTGTTTTCATCATTCATTAATGCTTTTCCGTCTGACAAATACAAAAGTACTCCTTTACTTTCAGAATATACCTTTGTATACAAATCATATGCCAAACCATTTACCGTCACGGACTCAGCAAAAAACAGTTCCATCATTGCCGCTAATAATTCATCCTGATTATTTACTTCATTTATTAGAAATTCCTCCTGTCCCGGTTGATACCATATTACATTAAATCTTCTATTAACCTTAATCAGATATAAGGCTACTCCATATAATTTTTCTATCAATTCATCAAACTCTTCCGGTTTCTCCTCATCAATAAATATTTCCACAAGTAAATTCACTTCCTCTGAAAATGGTATGGAAAATTCCTTAACCTGTAATTCTTCAGACTTTGCACTTAACTTCCAATGAATATTTTGAAGCTTATCACCAGGAATATAGTTTCTAATCTGTGAAATTTGCGAAACATCGTCACCTTTTTTAGACTGAAGCTCATCATCATCTCCCTTACCCTCTGTTGAAACCGGCAGTTCTTCTAATTCAGTCACCTCATATGGAAATACCGACGCCTCCGCAGTATAATCCACCTTTCTTTTCACCTTAAACAACCCTAATATATCATAAGCAATGACTTCCTTCATTTCAACAATCATTCGTCCACAATATCTATTCTCAACTTCCATAACAGTCTGCCTGTTACAAAATGGTGCCACTGGAATTAAGGTTTTATATTCATCATTATTCTTATAATAATAATTGTAAATTCTTGATACCACGGTAAAATTCTCAATTGATAAAACAGTGGGATTTTCCACATCAAAAATAACATTAATCGGAACATTTTTTCCGACTAATGTTTTATCAACACTTACCTTAACCGTAATTTTTTTTGCCGAATACATAAAAACACCAAATGAGATAATCGGTAACAATACAACCACTGCAAGCAAAATATAAAATAGGATATGGTTATAAAAAAGTAAGCCTGTGATTATTATTGCAATTAAAAATAAATAATTTATCCTGTTTGTCC
This sequence comes from Lachnospiraceae bacterium, assembly GCA_050309585.1. Taxonomy (GTDB): domain Bacteria; phylum Bacillota; class Clostridia; order Lachnospirales; family Lachnospiraceae; genus Bovifimicola. The sequence continues at coordinate 4,122 of JBNRML010000064.1, read as the reverse complement.
ACATATAAGCCTCATTTCTATCGTGCGTGTGCCCGACATAAATAAAGTATCCAACCAAATTGTATATTCTGGCACTTTATGAATGACCTCGTCTGAACTGTTACATTTTTTCCTTACGGAATCTCAACACTGGTTTTAAGTTCAGAAATAATATCTTCTGCCGAAACACCATTTGCCTTTGCTTTAGAATTAAGAACTAACCTATGCGCTGCCACAGCCTCTATTGAATCTGTAATATCCTCTGGCACAACGTAATCTCTGTCCTCCATAAATGCAGTTGCCTTTGCCATTCTCACTAAAGCTAATCCTCCTCTTGGACTCAAGCCCAAAGTAACGTATTCGTTTTCTCTTGTAATATTCACCATCTTCACCAGATACTCTAGCAGTCTGTCATCAATATGAACCTGCAAGGCCTTTTTTCTCCCCTCAATAATACTCTCCAGTTCAAGTACTTTATTCACATTTGAAAGGGCATCGTAGCTCTTTCCCTTATAAATATCTATCTCACTTTTTTCATCCGGATACCCCATGGAAAGCTTTATCATAAATCTGTCAAGCTGAGATTCTGGAAGCTTCTGAGTACCAACATATCCGATAGGATTCTGTGTGGCAATTACAATAAATGGATCTGGCAAATAATGTGTGCATCCATCAACAGTAACCTTTTTTTCTTCCATAACCTCCAGAAGTGCTGCCTGGGTTTTAGGTGAAGTTCTGTTGATTTCATCCGCCAAAAGAAGGTTACACATAGCTGCGCCCTTCTTAAATTCAAAATCATTTATTTTTTTGTTAAACATGGAAAATCCAACTACATCAGAAGGCAGTACATCTGGTGTAAACTGTATTCTTCCATAATCTAATGATAAGGTTTTAGAAAAAGCCATGGCAAGCGTAGTTTTTCCAACACCCGGTACATCTTCCAAAAGAATATGTCCCCCAGCAAAAATCGCAGTAAGAACCTTTTTGATAATATCATCCTTACCAACAATCACCTTATTTATCTCGTTTTTAATATCATTATACATATTTTTGAATTAATCCTCGTATTCTTTTATCTTTTATTTTATACAAAAATTCCTGAGATATCCAAAAATAATATCTCAGGAATTCAATTAATTACATCTCCACAACACAATTAGGAACATGTTTCTTAAAATCATCAACCTGTACCTGTCTGATTTCTGTATTCTTTACACAAAGGTAATTTAAATTTGTCAAACCATATATGTCATGCAAGTCTGTAACTCTTGTTCCCCATAAATCCAAATATTTAATATTTGTAAGATTTGAAATAGGTGCTAAATTGCTAACCAATGTATTTCTAAGTGCAAGATATTCCATCTTTGAACACTCTGAAATTGGTGACAAATCATCCAACATATTATTATTCAAAACAAGCTTCTTTAACTCGTAACATTCTTTTAACACCTGAATATTACCAATATCCATATGCTCAACATTAAGGTCCGTTACACTATCTTCAAATCTAACCTTACCAAGCTGAAGTTTGACAAGTTTCTTAAATGTAGATTTGAAAAATCCCTTCTTTTCTGGTTTCTTTGTAACAGTTTCCTCTGGTTTAGCTACCGGTTTTTCTTCAGCTTTTTTCTCTTCCCTAGCTGGTGCTGGCTTAACAGGAGGCTCTGCTTTCTTAGGCTCTTCTTTGATTTTCTCAGCTGGCTTAACCTCTACCTTCACATCTTCTTTCGCCTGTATCTCTACAACAGCTTCTTTTACCGGTTCTTCCTTCTTTTCATCTTTAACTGAATTTGCAAACTCTTCTGCAGTTGATCTTCCTATACTTACAACAATAGGCTTTGTATCAAATTCTTCTTCCTCAGGCTGTGCTACCTGTTCAGGCTCCGCTACTGGCTCATGCTCAGCGTCCTTTGTGATAACAAGCTTTTTATTTCCGTCAGCATCCGTCTCTAACACACTGTAATACAACGCATCAATCAACTCATCTACTGTCTGAAATCTATCCTGTGCTCTTAATGAAAGACCCTTCATAATAGCATACTCTGTCTCTGGCCAAACACCTGGATCATATTTTGACAAAGGCTCAACATTATCTTCAATAATTCGCTCTAAAGCTTCCTGAGGTGTTACCCCTGTAATCATCCTGTACATAGTTGCACAAAGTGCATACACATCTGTCCATGGTCCCTGATTACCCTTAGCCCGATACTGCTCTTCCGGTGCATAACCTCTCTTAAGAACAACAGTGATACTCTTGTTATCCTCAGTATCAAACACTCTGGCAGCTCCAAAATCTGTAAGCTTAATCTGCTTATTTTTGGTAATCATAATATTATCCGGACTAATATCTCTATGAATAATACCAACCTCATGAATCTTATTCATAGATTCAAGTACTGGTTTCATCATCTTGATTACTTCGTTCTGTTTCATTCTTCCGCCAACTTTGGTAAGGTGCTGTTTTAATGTAATACCATTAATATATTCCATAATGATATATGCTGTTTCATTCTCATAGAAGAAATCCTTAACAGTAACAATACCAGGAAGATCTGAAAACATAGAAAGGTTTCTGGCCTCTCTTAAATATTTTTCCAAACCATCTCTGTATAAATCTCTGGCTTCGCCTGAAAAAATAGTAATAACATTTCCCTGAGTTGTATCACGAGTTGCCAACTCTGAAGGGAAGTATTCCTTAATAGCAACTGGCAGATCAGTTTCCATATTGAAACCGATATATGTAATACCAAAACCGCCTTCACCAATCACCTTGCCAACAAGGTATTTGCCATTTAACTTTGTAAATGGTCTTAAACTTCTCGGAGAAGGAGTGTAACTACTTTTATCAAATCCACACAACGGACATGGCAAATCTGGTTCATCCAACACTGCCATACAGCCCGGACACAAATACTCCGGATTAATTTTACTCATATTTCTACGCCTCCCTTAAGTAAAACAAAATCTATAGTAAGTATAACATTCTTTGATATTCCTTGCAATCACTTTTAGTATGAAATCACTCTATTTAATCCAAACAGCCACCGCGGAGTAATTGTCCATATTTTTACCTTCACCATTCTTTTTAACAATCTTTTCCATTTGATTCACCCATTCATGAACATCGCAGGCTTTACGAAGACATTTCTCCATATTCTCATCATCAATAAGCTCCCAAAAACCGTCTGTAGCCATCAAAAAAGCCAGACCTGGTTCTGTCTTAATCGGTTCTGCAATTTCATATTTAGGTCTCTCCCATTCCATTCCCATGGACGCCAATATATGACTTCTGTCTGGATGATTTCTTATATCCTTATCTTCAATCTCTCCCACTCTTACAAGCATCTGTGGTACACTGTGGTCTAATGTATGTAAAACCTTCTTTTTATTCTTAAACATATATAATCTGGAATCACCGATATGACCCCAATTAATATTTTTTTCATCTATGCACAAAAGAACCATGGTTGTTTTGAAATCTTCAGGCATAACGTACCTTTTTTGCATATCAAGCAGCTTTTCCTGACTAACTTCAAATGCATCTCTCATAAAAAACTCATCAAAGCCTGTCTCTTTAAATAAATCCACACTTGTGTCTACAACTGTCATTGATGCCACTTCACCTTTTTCGTGTCCACCAAGTCCATCTGCCAGAACAAAGCAATATCCATTATCCTTGGAATAACTGCCAACTCTGTCTTCATTATTATTTCTGCTTCCTTTATCTGATAACAAATGATATGTCAACATCATTGTTTCTGCCTCCACTGCTAAAATTTGACATACTTCACCGCATTACATTTTAGTTTAACATTTTTTACTGATAATTAAAAGACTTTCTTTTAATAAATTTTACCACTCTCGGCACGACTGTTGCACACAGTACATCTCGCATGACTGCTCGATGTACTGGCGCCCGGGTAATAGTATTCCGTGCAAGCACGGTACTGTTTCCCAGGCTTGTGCATCAAAAAAGAGAACAGCCCATGCCATTCTCTTTCCTTCTTCTTTTTATCGGTTTGTACCTTCAAAACCACACATCAAAATTATCTTCTCAAGATTTCCTTATTACCTCTTCCTAAACCTTTATGGTTAAGCCCTCGACCTATTAGTATTGGTCAGCTGCATGCATTACTGCACTTC
>JBNRML010000063.1:0-3977 GCA_050309585.1 Lachnospiraceae bacterium | reverse complement strand
GCTAATCCTTTATCGTTTCAATGATGTCCTCGATACGACAGTCCAATGCCTCGCAAATTCTAAGAAGCACATCTGTTGTGACGTTTTCGCATCGACCTAATTTTGCTACGGAAGAAGCACTAATTTTGGCAGCATCCTTAAGGTCAGTCTTATTCATGTTTTTATCTATGAGCATTTTCCATAGCTTATTGTAGCTTATACGCATATTTGCCTCCTTACATTTCTGACAGTTTTATCGGCTTAGATATTTTTTTAAGAGTTCAACATCTTTGCTTATATCTCGTGGCTTGATTCTGTTGATTACTTTTTCTTCAACTTCGGGAGTCCAGTAAATCTTTAATTTTTTTCTTGCTCTTGTGATAGCAGTATAGAAAATATTGTGCGTTACTAATTCTTCTACCTCATCAGTAATTACAATTTTAACAGAGTCATATTCTAAGCCTTGTGCTTTATGGATTGATACGGCATAAGCAATTTGGAATGGAACTACAGTTCTTAAATCGTTATCTTCTTCATCTGCACTTTTTAATTTGTGTACATAGAATCGAACTAATGATTTTTCTTTTCCTTCATAGTTTTCTAGCAGTTCAAGGTCAAATTCTGAAATATCACGTTCATCTACAGCTTTTGGTATTTCTACATCAAATTGAATACGTTCTTCTGGAGTACCTGCATCTACTATTTCTACACCCTTGATGATGCCCTTCATATTGTTGTGTATGACAGGTCGAAATCTATCTGAATCGAGGAAGAGAATAGGGTCTTCAACCTTGTATTGTTGAATATCCCATGTGACAGCAGGGTTGCGATTGCTCTCTTGAAGGAATCGGTTGATATTATTGATTCCGTATAAACCATCATAATTTAAGCAAAGGATAGCCTCCCCTGGTTCAAGCGAAGAGAGCAGTGTCTCATCTACTTTTAAGGAGTAGCTTTCTCTCTCAATGACTTCTTTTGCTGTATCTTCCATATGCCTAACCTTGTCCCAAAGTTCAAGCAAACGCTCGTCCTTAGTTCTATGGGGCTGGGTAAGTTCAAAAACAGCACTTTCCGGTAAAAATGATTTTAGTACAGAGAACCAGTTACCAAATTGAATGGCATCAATCTGATAAGTATCTCCGACAAGTAAAAGCATTTCAAAATTTGCTTTTTGCAATACATCTACCATGTCTTTATTACTAACGGTACTACATTCATCAATAACTAATAGTTTATATTTTACTAAAGGCGTGCCTTGATGTTTGAAGCTTTCGATTGTTGAGAAAGTTGTATTTTCAGCATCAATCTTACTCATCAAGTTTTCTTTTGCAGGATTTGTTTGCGTTAGATATAGTTTGTCTGCATCGTTTAGGTAGTGAGATACATGGTTTATCAGTGTCGATTTGCCAACACCAGCAGAACCGTATATCACACCAACTCTTGATTCGGAAAAAATACGGCTAATTATGTTTCTTTTTTCGTCACAGTCAATTTCGTAATCACCTAAAAGATACCAAGTATCAAAATCATCGCTATAGTTTTCAATGCCGGTTTCAGCTAATTCTTGTAACTTCTCAATTACTGTACAAGTATCCAGCTTATAGTCGTTGATAAACACTTGATTGTGTTCAAGAATCAAATCACTAGCAGGTCTATGTCCATCCCAAAGGCTATCATTGTACTTTTTTATAAGGGATTCGTAATCAGGATAATTACTAAGTTCGCTAATGTCTGTAAATAATTGTCCTTTTCCTACTGTATTGTTTCTAATAAATCTAGCAAATAACTCTGGCTTTCTATCGTAACAAGGAATACATTCAAATAATGCACTTTGCCTTGGATTATGACCACTTGGAGATTGGTTAAAAGGCATATTATCAAATGGTCTACATTTACTTGACAAGTATAAATAAGAGAGTGAACTGTTACCAACATTTCTCCACTCCTCATAATATTGGCTATAGAAGCCAGATGAATACTGATTCTTGATGATAACATTGTTCATGTTATAAAGAAGATAACGAAGTATATTTTGTCCAGAACGCTTATGTTGAATTATTTCTCTGCATCTATCCAAAACTGGAATAAAAGAGTAGGACTTCAGTTTGCTTTTCCAATCATTTGTGATTTTGGCGTATGCTATATCTGGAAAGTCTATAAGTTCATTAAGCGAATAACCACGACTTGTAATGAACTCACAGATGATACGTTGTTCTGGATATGGTATTTTGATTTTATCGCCATTTACTATTGCTGCGAAGTTCTTAAATTCGCAGTCACGGATGGCCACTTCCCAACCATCGATAATGATGATGGGCATTGTCTTACCCAGAACCTCTATTGATTCTTGCACAAGATGAAATCTTGATGCGTAGTTGCTTTTGATGGGTAGTTTTGTAAAGGCGATTACCCTGTTGGATTTAGATTTATTTCTTCTATCATCTACAGGTGCAAATGTGACCTCATAGTATATCTTTCTGTTTACAAACAGAGGTTTTATTTTTTGTATATAATATTTGTTACTTTCATAACTATCTGTTCTTCTAGGGTATCGTTCCAACTTCTCGGAGATTTTTGTATAATATTCCTGCAATGTATCATCTAAATGCAGAGGAAATTTCTCAATGTTGTATAATACCTCTATGTTGTAGTAGTGGCTAAGGAGATTTTTTGCCTCTAGCAAGTATTGGTAATATTTCAGCATCAATCGTTCTGAGCCGTCTTCGTCTAAAGTATATTGGGTGGTTACAACATTTAAATAATTGCGAAATTTATATAAAGTGTGTAGGTCACTGTTTACTTGAGCAAACTCGGTTGCCTTAGCTATATTTTCTTCGTTAACTTCAATATCAGAGCCATTAGCATAAAACTTAAGCATGATATGGTTTACGAATTTCATTAACTGTTCTAAGATATCTTGGGATATAGCACCGCGAGATGAATCTTCGATGCTGTCCAAGTGTCTACATATAACGCTGTCTATTTTTCTGATGGAGTCATCAATCTTAGGCATCAATACCACCTTCCTGTTTGCTAAAATTCTCCTTCATCCCAGTCGTCTATAAATGCATCATAAGGAAATGCACCAGCGAATAAATCAGGATGGAGTTTAACATACAAATTTCGTATTTTTGTCCTTGTATCCCTCATAAAAGGTGTTGCATGAGAATCATTGAAAAAACTATTACTCAATTTGTTTAATTCTCCAAGCAACCCATATACATATGATTTCAAGATCGGGTCAAGGAAGGCGTCTGATTTTGAACTCCACTTCGAATTGTATAAATCCTGTACTTTCTGAGGAAGTTTCATATCTATTAATGAAGCACCGTAGTTTTCGCCTATCAATGCCAACATTATTTCATCATAATCAGACGTGAATTCTTGAAGTAACGCTTTGTCTTCTGAGGAATAAGGATATTCTTCAGAAGGACATTTTTCGGGGATTTCAATAGCCTCTGCATTTGATGAAACTAAATTAGAAATAGCCGTACCCCAGGCATTGGCAACAGCTTGTCCGGAGGCTATGATTTTTTCTTCAAGAATATCATGAGGTGTTTTATCATCTGTATTTTTGGCACTCTTCGGAGTGCCTTTTTTCTTTTCTGTGGTTGCAGCAGTGCAAATTATATCACAGAAAAAGTAGGCCATCTTCTCAGGCATATTAGATGCATTCAGCCCATCAATATACGGACTGAATGTATCGATTATTTGCTGTGCCGTGGCGTCTGAAAAAGCATCCAAGTATATAACGAATTCTTCTGGCTCAAGGTATGGACTTATTCTTTGAGCCATTTTTGTGATTTTTGTTTTTCCATTGAAATAAGCCTTGTAAGTTGGTGCCTTCACATCTTCTAAAAAAGGTTTCCCCTCTTCTGTGACAACAACATCAAAAAGTGTCTTTACAAAAGAGTGAGTATTTTCGGCACCACCGATTATTGGCTTAAGAAGATTTACGAACTCTGTGAATTCCATAATTTCACCGCCTGATTCTCTAT
>JBNRML010000062.1:0-19091 GCA_050309585.1 Lachnospiraceae bacterium | reverse complement strand
ATTTTATTCTCCATATATTTGTTATATTTTAACTGGTTTGCATATAAATCAACAAGTTCACTTTCATTAGTTCTCTTAGTTTCTGCGTTGCTCATTAAACTTTTCCTCCATTTTATTTGAATTAGCACTTCTCTTATCAAATTTTACCAAACGAAAACGTTTTCGTCAACCTAAAATTATACTTATTTAACAAGTTGACTGATTTGTTAATATAATTGCTCATAAACTGGTGCTTCAACTTTTTTTCTGGTAATTTCAGCTAAGTTTAATGCCGTGAAATCTACAAATACAGTTTTTATTTTATCTTTTAAACATAAATTCTTAAGTCTGTCTTTTAAAATATTGATGGAATCAGTGTCTGTCATATTTATAAAATCGACAATGATTATTCCGGAAATATTTCTAAGTATAAGTTGTCGGGCTATTTCTTCTGCTGCCTCTAAATTTACTTTCAAAATAGTATCCATGGTATTTTTTCCCTTGTCACATTTTCCGGTGTTTACATCAATGACAGTCATGGCCTCTGTGGGTTCTATTATGAGATAGGCACCGGATTTCATCCATACCTTCTTTTTTGAAACATCATCTATTACAGTCAACACACTGTATAGCTTATTTAGAGGTAATAAATTGTCTGTATACAGTTTTAGCTGAATGTCTTTGTTCTCATTTTGTAAGTGCAATTTAAAGTCTTCAAATATATCATTTTCATCGGTAATGATTTCATTTATTTCATCTTCATATAAATCATCATAGAATTTAATATATTTTTTATTGGCCGAATATAGACAACTAAAGCAGGTTCTTTTAGGAGCTAGAGAAATAATATTATCAAGCTCGCTTTTCATAGAGTGTATTTCAGATAAAATGTCAGTTAAATTTTTTTTATACGCATTTGTGCGAATTACGATACCCATATTTTCGCAAAGCTCTTTGTCAATTACTTTAATTATCTCTTGCCTAAATGCATTGTCATTGATTTTATTCGAAAAGCCTATACCATTTTTTCCATAATTTATGACCACATTTTTTCCTGTAAGGCTGAGATTGGATGATAGTACAGGGAATTTTGTTTTAACAGCAGACTTTTGAAGCTGTACTAATATTTCGTCACCTTCACAGAGTTTATCTGTATTCTTTCTGTTGAGAAAGATAATGTTTTTATTTTCCTTTAGAGAAAAATATCCTGTTTTCCCTTTAGAATATTCGATAAAAGCTGCTTCAATATTTTTGACTACATCCTTAACCTTTCCTACAAAAATATTTCCTATTTCTTCCCCGGGGTTATCGGTGTCATAAAATCTGACAGATGAATATCTGTTTTCATCATATATTCCGCAAAATAACTTTTGCTTTTTGTTGAATTCTATAGTTGTAATGATTAATTTTTTCAATAAATCACCTTCCATATAGGCAAAAATATTTAAGTCTATACTATGTCAGTTCCAAAATCCATTAATGGAATTAATTCATCGTCCTTTTTACCATATAACTCTGCACGTTCTATGATTAGATCAAACTGACCTAATTCAAATCCGATAAATTCACTAAACGCCTTCATAACCAATTCGGGCTTTAAATTGTTTTCACTTCCGGCAGCAAGTATTAATAATATTTGTTCATTACCGACTACATAGTTTTCATAGATTAAGGGTTTTATATCCATTAAGACTTCACTTTTTTTAGTCTGTTTAACAACGTTTATTGTTTCTTGGTTCATAAAGTCATCAAAGATTCTCTTTAGGTTACTGGCTGGTTTACAACCATCACGAAAGCATAATATATAAGCTGCTGCCGCAACAGACGACATTGCATTCTGTACACTGTAATCCAATAATCTGTAACTAATTATTTTTATTCCGTCGACGCTGTGTTCGTTAAGTCTTTTTATCATTTCCTTTGAGGAATCAGTGCTGTTAACCTCAATATCAAGGTATTCACCTTTACTTGTTAATCCCAAGCCTAACGGTGCAGCAAAGGACATTATCTGATGGGGACTAAACCCTTCAGAGTAAGCAATATCCACGTCTGCACGTCGCATCAGTTTTTGAAAAAAACGCATGACATCCAGGTGTCCTACAAACTTCATTGAACCAGTTTTAGCAAATTTAATTCTTATCTTCATAACATACGCCTCCCCCGAATTTTGCCACGCCACAGCCAGAACATTTCATACGGCAATTTGGTGTGACAGTTTCATTTTTTGCATTCTCCCATTCCCTGAGAAGAAAGTTTTTTGTAACTCCAGCATCTATAAAATCCCATGGGAGAATTTCATCAATTGCTCTTTCTCGTGAAATATAGAAATCCATATCAATATTTGTTTTTTCAATTGCTTCTTCCCATTTTGAATTGTCAAAGTTGTCACTCCAGGCATCATAAAGACAACCAAGTCTGTATGCATATAAAATAGTATCTGCAACCCTTCTGTCACCTCTTGCCAAAAGTCCCTCCAAGACAGAAACATCAGCCTCATGCCAGTTATATTTAATGCTCTTCTTGTTGAGCATGGTCTTCATTTTTGCATTTACAATACGTGCTTTATCCATAAACTCTTCTTTAGTATTCATTGACGCCCATTGGAATGGTGTAAATGGCTTTGGAACAAAGAAAGAGGAGCTTGCAACAATCTGCACCTTTCCATTTCGCTGTTCCTTTGGAATCTGGTAGTAGACCTCAGCAATGCGTTCTGCAAGTTCAGCAATTCCCTCAATATCCTCAATGGTTTCAGTTGGCTGGCCGAGCATAAAATAAAGCTTAACTCTGTTCCAACCGCCATCAAATGCCATTTTAGAACCATTTAAAATAACTTCCTCTGTGAGTCCCTTGTTAATGACATTTCTTAGTCTCTGAGTACCCGCTTCAGGTGCAAAGGTAAGGCTGCTTTTTCTGATATCCTGAACCTTACTCATTACGTCAAGGGAAAAAGCATCAATTCTCAAGGAAGGAAGAGAGATATTAACTCCTTTTCCTTTGAATTCCTCAATCAAAAAGGTAACAAGTTCATTTAATTGTGAGTAATCACTTGAACTTAATGAACTGAGTGAAATCTCTTCATGACCTGTTGATTTAAGCATTTTATATGCTTTGTCCTTAAGAAATTCAAGACTTCTTTCACGGACTGGTTTATATACAGAGCCTGCCTGACAAAAACGACAGCCTCTTATGCAGCCACGCTGAATTTCTAACACAACTCGGTCCTGGGTTGCCTTGATAAAAGGTACAAGAGGCTTTTCAGGATAATATGTTTCATCCATGTTAAGTACCAGCTGTTTGACAATTTTATCTTTTGCATGCTCATTATTTTTGGTGAAGCTTTTAATTGTTCCATCTTCATTGTATTCCACATCATAAAATGCAGGAACATAAATGCCATCGATTTCTGCTGCCCTCTCCAAAAAATCCTGTCTGTTTCCACCATTTTTCTTATTATCCAGGTAGGCATCCAGAAGGTCATAGTATACGGTTTCACCTTCACCAATATAAAACAAATCAAAAAATGGAGCAATTGGTTCAGGATTATATGCACAAGGACCACCACCAATCACAATAGGGTGTTCATCAGTTCTGTCTGCTGACATGAGTGGAATCTGCGACAATTCCAAAACTTGCAGTATGTTAGTATAACACATTTCATATTGAATGGTAATTCCCAAAAAGTCAAAATCCTTAATGGGGTCCTGTGACTCTAAAGCAAATAAAGGTATGTTATGCTCCCTCATAATCTTATCAAGGTCAGTCCAAGGAGAATATACTCTTTCACAATAAACATCATCCCTCTGATTAAGCATATCATATAAAATCTGAATTCCAAGATGTGACATCCCAATCTCATATACATCAGGAAAACACATCGCAAAACGTATATTTATTTCTGACAAATCCTTTTTAACCATATTTACTTCATTGCCAATATATCTGGCAGGTTTTTCAATACTTAAAAGGATTTCGTCAGATAATGCTAATTTTTTCAAAAAAATCCAACCTTTCCCTAATTAATTGTAAATATGTAACTGAACAGTTACGTAAATATTTTTGTGTGCCTAACTATAATGCCAATGTCCTACTGTGTTATTTCAGTGAAAAAACAAGTCCTGTTACCAGTGTGACAGGCAGCGCCAATCTGCTCTACCCTGGCAAGAAGAGTATCATTATCGCAATCAATATATAGTTCTTTTACATATTGAAAGTGGCCTGAAGTAAGCCCCTTAATCCAAAGCTCATCCCTGCTTCTGCTATAATACGTCATTCTGCCGGTTTCAATAGTTTTGTTGTATGCTTCCTCATTCATATATGCAACCATTAATACCTGATTATTTTCATGGTCTTGAACAACCACAGGAATATGCCCATCAGAATTAAGCTTAAATTCGTTAAAATTCATTTTTTTCATAATTACAGACTTCCTTTCGTTGATAAGACATCAGTAATGCGTTCATCCCGGATTGTAGCTTCATCCAAGGCCTTTGCAAAGGCTTTGAACATACATTCGATTATGTGGTGATTATTTGTTCCTGAAAGTACCTTGAAATGTAAATTCATACCTGCAGAATATGAGATTGCATAAAAGAATTCCTTAACCATCTCTGTATCAAAATAACCCACTCTGTCTGTGGTGAATTCTGCATCCATAACGAGGTAAGGACGTCCTGACAAGTCAAGGGAGCATAAAACCAGCGCCTCGTCCATTGGAAGAATGACGCTTCCAAAACGCTTAATGGACTTCTTGTCACCAACAGCTTCTTTAATAGCCTGACCAAGGACGATACCAGTATCTTCAATTGTGTGATGTGTATCAACATATAAGTCACCTTTGACATTCAACTTCATGTCAAAGAGTCCATGTCTTGTAAAGCTGTTAAGCATATGGTCAAAAAATCCGATTCCCGTGCTGATTTCACCTTTTCCGCTGCCATCAATATAAAATTTTAAGCTTATATCTGTTTCACTGGTATTTCTGCTTACTTCTGATTTTCTAAGTGATTCTGACATATATCTCCTCATTTCCGAGCGAATTATCACAAAAATCACAGCTACCTGCCATCGCTCAGAAACAAACAGCTGTAAAATGTCTATTCAAATCTTACTTTTATTGAATTTGCGTGTGCTGTTAAATGTTCAGCTGTAGCAAATGAAATAATATCTTCATGAATTGGTTCAAGTGCTTCTCTTGAGAATGAAATAATGCTTGATTTTTTGATGAAATCATCTACAGATAATGCTGAGAAGAATTTAGCAGTACCATTTGTAGGCAAAACATGGTTTGGTCCGGCAAAATAATCACCAAGTGGTTCTGAACTGTATTCTCCGAGGAAAATAGCACCTGCATTTCTGATTTTTGTCATTGTATTAAAAGGATCCTTTGTTACAATTTCAAGGTGTTCTGATGCAATTTCATTTGTAACATCAATACAGTCTTCCATAGTTTCAGCCAAAAGAATATATCCATAATTTTCCAAGGATTTAGTTAATATTTCTTTTCTTGAAAGCTCATTTAAGAATTTATCAATTTCCTCAGAAACCTTATCTGCAAGTTCTTTTGAAGTGGTTACTAAAATTGCTGAAGCCATTTCATCATGTTCAGCCTGTGATAATAAATCAGCGGCAACATATCTTGGATTTGCAGTCTCATCTGCGAGAACCAGGATTTCACTTGGTCCTGCTACCGAGTCGATACTGACATGTCCATAAACAGCTTTTTTAGCAAGGGCCACATAAATGTTTCCAGGACCAACAATCTTATCAACCTTTGGAATTGATTCTGTTCCATATGCCATTGCAGCTATAGCCTGGGCTCCACCTACCTTATAGATTACATCTGCTCCGGCTTCATTCGCTGCAACTAAGGTTGCCGGATTTACTTTACCTTCTTTATTTGGAGGAGTAGTCATAATAATTTTATCTACTCCTGCCACCTTTGCAGGAACAATATTCATAAGAACTGAAGAAGGGTATGCGGCCTTTCCGCCAGGAACATATACACCAACCTTTTCAAGAGCTGTAATTTTCTGACCTAAAATGCTTCCGTCAGGTTTACTGTCAAACCAGCTGTATTGTCTTTGCTTCTGGTGATATTCACGTATATTGACTAAGGCTTTTCTGATGATATCCACAAGACCGGTGTCCTTGATTTCTTCATAAGCGGCATCGATTTCTTCCTTAGTTACAATTATGTTTGAGGCATTAACATCTGCACCGTCAAATTTTTTGGTATATTCAAATACAGCCTCATCTTTTCTTGACTTAACATCCAAAAGTATGGCATTTACTCTGTCTGTAAATTCACCATAATTGTTTGGGCTTCTTTTTAATAAGTCATCCAAAATATTTTTCTTTGAGTTCTCATCTAATTTAATAATCTTCATTTTATATCTCCTTATCCTATAAAACTGTTTTTAAATCTCTGATAAGTTTATTAATTCTTTCGTTTTCCATTTTCATACTAACCTGATTTACAACCATTCTTGCAGAGAGCGGACAAATTTCTTCCAAAATCTCAAGTCCGTTTTCCTTAAGTGTAGAACCAGTTTCAACAATGTCAACTATAACTTCTGAAAGGTTAACAATGGGTGCTAATTCCACAGAACCATTGAGTTTGATGATTTCCACGGTCTGATGTTTTTCATTGTAAAAATAATCCTTTGCAATATTAGGATATTTGCTGGCAACACGAATCATTTCCTGGGAATTTAAAAACTTTTTAGCTGAGCCCGGACCACAAACGCACATTCGGCATTTTCCGAATCCCAAATCCATTACCTCATAAAGCTTTCTGCCTTCTTCTAATATGGTGTCCTTGCCGACAACACCTATATCTGCTGCTCCGTACTCTACGTATGTAGGTACGTCTCCGGCTTTTGCAAGAAAGAATTTTAATTTAAGCTCTTCATTTACAAAAATCAGCTTTCTTGTTTTCTCGTCCTTCATCTCTTCACAGGTGATACCAATTTTTTCGAACATTTCAAGAGATTTTTTTGCAAGTCTTCCCTTTGCCAGGGCAAAAGTTAAATATCTCATAATTAAAGCTCCTCCATTTTTGTAAAACCATTTTCGTTTATGTAAATAAGCTCTGTAACATTATTTCTATGAGCATATTGTATATAATCTTCTAATGTGTAATTTGATCTCTTACGAACCATCATAATAGGGCATTCATTTTTTCTGAGTTCCTTTGTATGAAGAATTGCTTCTTTTCTAAATTCTGGTGAATATAATACCATAATTTTTTCGAGTTTGCTATCATCAATAATATGCTGTCTTGAAAGTGCCACCATTAACTGGTCAAGGTTTATGGCAAAACCAATGGCAGCAAAGTCTTTTCCAAACTGTAATAAGAGGTTGTCATATCTTCCACCGGTTACAATTTCATCCCCGGTTCCATACGTATAACCTTTAAATACGATGCCTGTATAGTAACCATACATATTTAACATGGACAAGTCAAAGGAAACGTACTTATCCATACCATAAATTTCTAGAATGGAGTAAATCTTTTCAAGTCTTTCAAGAGCTTCTAAGGATTTTTTGTTTTTAACCATGAGCTTTACATTTTCTATCATATCAATAGAGCCTGCAAAGGCGGAGAAATTCATAAATACATTTCCTATGTCTTCAGATGTATTGGCTTTTGCGAGAACATCCTCAACACCAAAATATTTCTTATTTTCAAGAAGCTCTCTTAATTCTTCTATTGTCTGTGGCTCAAAACCAGCTTCTTCTACAAGACCCTTGAAAAACTCAGGCTGTCCAATTTCAATCTGAAATTCCTTAAGACCTGACTCTAAAAGAGATTCTATAACCATTGCAATAATTTCAGCATCGGCATCTGAAGTATTATCACCTAAAAATTCACATCCAATCTGAGAGAATTCTTTTAATTTGCCCTGGTATTCAGAATTGTTGATATAGGCATTTCCAGAATAACATAGACGAACCGGCATAACCTCGTCTTTGTAATATTTTGAAGCAGCACGTGCAATTGAAGGGGTCATATCCGGTCTTAATACAAGAGTATTTCCTTCTCTGTCAAAGAATTTGTAAAGATTCTTTGAAGCGACGCTGCCTCTTTCTTTATTGAAAACATCAAAAAATTCAAAGGTTGGAGTCTGGATATCGTTATAACCATAGGCTCTGAATATGTTGTGAATTTTTGTCTGAAGTTCAATTTTATTATAACATTCGTCATTATAAATGTCTCTGACACCTACAGGTGTATGTAATATATTATTCATAAAAATCCTCATTTCTAAATGATATTATTTTACACTTTAGTGTTGTAAAGTGCTAATTTGATACTATGATAAATTACTGATTTAAAAATTATACTTGATAAAGAAATATCTGTCAATCTCTATTTTCTAAGTCCTTTGACAGCATTTCAAGAAAGTGAACAGGTACTCCTCTGTTAGTTTTTATTTTGAAATCTTTATCTATTTCATCAACAGTAAAGCTTTTTCTTCCGCCGTTTTCACTTCTTTGGTAAAATTTTTCCATTTCTTTGAATGTAATATAATACATTTCATTTATGGAAGTGAAATGTATTATAAGAAATGAAACACCATTTTGATTTTCAAAGTCCTTCATAAACTCATACTGATGCCTATGAATGTTATGTATTGGAAATGTGGTGGTGTTGCACTCCTTTGCATCAAAGCAGACAGGTACGCCCTGGACAACACCGATATAGTCCACTGTGCTTTTTTGTTCAAAGTATGCCAAAGTTATATGCCTTGATTCCTTATCAATGGCTATCGGTTTTATGGGGGTTGGAATTTTCTGTATTAATGCAATTCCTGAATCACGATATTTTTCAATTGTCAGATTTATCAGTTCTTCAAGTGTGGAACCTCTTAATCCACGGCTGTTCCATGTTCCCATTTCAACTTTTCTCCTGTAAGAATTTTATTAAATAATTCAGGTGGCGCTGCAAAATAGCAATTTCCATTGAGTTCCTCAATTTTACTGTATGTTTCGGAAAAATTCAATTCATATGAGTGCAATAATTGATGTTTTAAGTGATATTTATTTTTAAAATATTCATTACATTTTTGATTTCCGTACTTGCAATCACCTACAAGTGGAAAACCTATTGAAGCAAGATGCGCTCTTATCTGATGAGTTTTTCCGGTCACCAAAAGTACTTTTAGTAATGTGTATTTACCATTGTTACAAATAGGAAGGTATTCAGTTTCTATATAATTGCTTTTATCATCAGGAATTATTGGCTTTTTTATAATAGTAACCCTGTTAGTCTTTTCATCTTTTATAAGATAACCGGTTATGTTTTTTTTCTCTTTTACTACACCGTTTACAATACATAAATAAAATTTATGCATTGTTCTGTCTCTTAAAAGTGAAGACATTTCCTGTAAACCGTTGATGGTTTTTCCGAAGATAAGAATACCACTGGTGTTTCTGTCAAGCCTGTTACATACTGAAGGCTTAAAAGTAGATAATTCAATTTCTGTCAGCTGATTTGTATCTAAGAGATATTGTATAAGATATTCATTTGCACTGATGTCTGTATTTTTTGCCTTTTGTGAAAGCATTCCTACAGGCTTGTTAAATAAAAGTACATCATTATTCTCATAGATAATGTCTTTTTTTGATATTTTGTTTTTTGGAAGCTCTCTTAATGTGAGCTTGTTTTTGTTTTCTGAAAAAGAATCAAAGGTTTCGTCCGATAAATATATTTTTACTGAATCCCCTTTACATATTTTTTCAGAACCATCTGACTTTTTGTTATTTAACACTATATTTTTTTTTCTGAGCATTTTGTAAATAAAGCTTTTGGGGGCTTTGTTTAATACCTTCGCCAAATATTTATCAAAACGCTGATTTGCTTCTTTATCACTAATAATAAACTCTTTCACATTTCCTCCATGTCGGAGCAATTTATTGCGAAGACACAACATTATAATGAATATATAAGTAAAAGCTCCGTTATTCTTTTGTCAAATTTTCCAGATTCATTTTTTTCCATAGAATTAATGGATTTTTTGAATTTTTCAAAATCCTTAAACCCCTTAACAGCTGATACCTTACATTCTGTTTCAAGAAATGACCTTATGTATTTGTCTGTTTTGACAAGGTCATATTTGTCATCTGATACATAGTAAAAAAATGAATTGTCTTTTACTGCACCAAAAGGGATGAAATAAAGCTTCTCTGGTGAGGAAATCACTAAATCACAGAGGGTTTTAATATCTGCTTCAGGGGAAATATTTGATAAAGCCTCTTTATACTTTGTTTCCTGGATTGATTTATAGGGGAAAAGAACAATATATGCAACCGCAAATTTAGCACAGGGAATAGCTGAAACACAGGCTAAAACCGTGTAAATGTTTTTTGTGTTGTGATATTTTATATATCCCGTAAAATAAATTAATAAAACCATTAAAAGCAGAAATAATGTGATGGTAAGCTGTTTGATTTTATTTTTACCCAGATATCCAAAATCACCTTTTTTGATTTTTTTTGATTTCATCGATGCCTGCCTCCGTATCTTTAAATGCCTGTCCAAGGGAGTAAATATCTAATATTAGTTTGTGGGGTACTATTTTGGTTAAGAGACGAAATGTTTTCATTGAATTTCCGTATACGGAAACCTTTTTTCGCTTAAAAGCATCCATCATGGCTTTTTCTACCACTTCTTTTGGGTCAGCCATAAACAAATCCTTAAACCATGGACGCTTTCTGCCAGTCTCGGCAATATCGAAAAAAGCAGTATCAACAGGACCGGGACACACTGCAGTGACGTAAATTCCTTTATTTTTCAACTCATAACTGAGGGCTCTTGAAAAACTTAAAACATAGGATTTCGTCGCTGCATAAACTGCAAAGTAGGGCTGTGGTAAAAATGCTGCTGATGAAGCAAGACTAATAATCCTGCTGTTTTTTAGCATATATGGGATGCACGCAGAAGTGATACCAGTCAATGCAGAACAATTCGTATTTACCATACCAACGGATAAAGAACGTTCTGTGTCTATAAAGGCCCCCATTATGCCAAAACCGGCACAGTTAATCAATAATTTTATACCTGCCTTTTCAAACTTAAGCTTTCTTTGAAGAAAAACACACAACTCGTCATCGCACACATCTTTTTGAATAATTATGCAATTTTTATTAGTATTGTTTTTTACTTCTTCCAAGAGATTAAGTCTTCTTGCTATTATCCAGATTTCGTCTATGGATTTTAAGTTTTTGTCAATGTAGGATACAAATTCCCTTCCCATACCGGAGGAAGCTCCGGTTACAATTGCAATTTTTTTCATACTAATCCCTACTTTTCTTTTTATGAATGGTACGTATGGTTTTCTTCTTCCTTTTCTTAACTTCAGTACCATTTTTGTTTTGTTTGTTTTTATCAGAAATACTTCTGTTGGTGCAGTTTTTGTTATGGTTATTTACATTATGTTTATTCACACTATATTTGTTTCCGGAAGTTCTCAGGTTTCTCGGCCTAATCAGGCAATGTTTGTCAAAGCCTATTAAATCTTCACGTCCTGCTTTTATGAGTGCCTCATAAACCAAATCATAATTATTCGGATTTCTGTATTGAATAAGTGCTCTCTGCATGGCCTTTTCATGAGGATTTATCGGAACATAGACCTTCTCCATGGTGCGTGGGTCATATCCTGTGTAATACATACAGGTTGATATGGTTGATGGCGTGGGATAAAAATCCTGTACCTGCTCAGGCATATAGCCTAAATCCCTCAAATACTCAGCGAGCATTATGGCATCATTAAGGGTTGAGCCTGGATGTGATGACATTAAGTAAGGCACGACAAATTGTTTTTTCCCGAGCTTTTCATTAAGCCTTTTATATTTTTTTATGAAGCTCTCGTACACAGAGTTTTCAGGTTTTCCCATTTTCTGTAAGACATTATCTGAAATATGTTCCGGAGCAACCTTTAATTGCCCGCTTATATGGTGTTCAACCATTTCCTTCATAAAAGTATCGTCTTTGTCACACATCAGATAATCAAATCGAATACCGGAGCGGATAAAAACTTTTTTTACCTTTGGCAGTTCTCTCAATTTTCTCAATAAAGAAAGATAATCTGAATGGTCAACTACCAGATTTTTGCAGGGCTTTGGAAAAAGACACTGTTTGTTAGGACAAACACCCTTTGTAAGTTGTTTTTCACACGATGTATGTCTGAAGTTTGCGGTGGGTCCGCCCACATCGTGTATATACCCCTTAAAATCTTTATCCTGGGTTATTTGTCTGGCTTCGTTAATTATTGATTCATGGCTTCTTGTCTGGATAATTCTTCCCTGGTGGAAGGTCAATGCACAGAAACTGCAGCCGCCAAAACACCCCCTGTTACTGGTTAAACTGAATTTAACCTCTGATATAGCCGGAACACCTCCTGCTGCTTCATAGGAAGGATGGTAGTTTCTCATGTACGGATAAGAATATACCGTGTCCATTTCTTTCTGAGTTAATGGCTTTTGAGGTTTGTTTTGAATTACATAAGTTCCGTTTGGATATTCCTCTACCAGTGTTTTGGCAACAAATGGATCTGTATTACAATACTGTTTATAAAAGCTCCTTGCATAGGCCTCTTTGTTGTCTCTTATTTCTTCAAAGGTTGGAAGCGTAATGAAATCATAGAGATGTTCTGTTGATTTAGATTTATACACCGTACCTTCAACAAAAGTAATATCTTTTATGTCAATGCCCGAATTTAATGCATCAGCAATTTCAATGGTGGATTTTTCTCCCATTCCATAGGAAAGTAAATCGGCTCCGCTATCTAAAAGTATTGAGCGCTTAACTTTGTTTGACCAGTAATCGTAGTGCCCCAGTCTTCTTAAGGATGCTTCAATACCACCAATAATAACTGGAACTGTTTTATAGGTCTGGCGAATGAGATTGCAATATACCACAGTTGCATAGTCAGGGCGTTTTCCCATTATTCCACCGGGGGTAAAGGCATCGGTTGTACGGCGTTTTTTTGAAACATAATAATGATTAACCATTGAATCCATATTTCCGCCCATAACAATAAAGCCTAAACGTGGTTTCCCAAATACATTAATACTATCCTTATCCTTCCAGTCGGGCTGAGAAATAATACCAACCCTGTATCCGTTTGCATCTAAAATCCTGCTAATAATCGCGTGACCAAAAGAAGGATGGTCTACGTAGGCATCGCCAATAACATAAACGAAATCCACATAATCCCATCCAAGTTTTTGCATATCTTCCTTTGTGACAGGTAAAAAATCTCTAGTCAAAATAAATCCTCATTTCTTCAATTTCATTTGGAGTAAGCTCCCTGAATTCGCCCTCTAAAAGACTTTCATCAAGTTTGAGTGGTCCCATGGACAGGCGTTTCAGATAAACAATTTTCAAACCTACGCTTGCCATCATGCGCTTAACCTGGTGATATTTTCCTTCGGTTATGGTCACCCTTCCCTCGGATATCTCATCTGAAAGAAGGATTTCAAGCTTTGCAGGTCTGGTTTTAGTACCATCTGCAAGAACAAGACCATTTTTAAACATTTCTATCATTTCTTCAGTCAGTTTACCTGATACCTTAAAATGATATGTTTTATCCACATGTTTTTGAGGTGATAATAGTCTGTGGGCCAAATCACCGTTGTTTGTAATTAATAAAAGGCCAACTGTGTCCTTGTCAAGACGCCCAACTGGAAATAAATCCCTGACAGGGACGTCTTTAAGCAAATCAATAACTGTTCTATCTGATTTATCTGTAGTGGCAGATATCACTCCGGCAGGTTTATTAAGCATATAATACTTATATTTTTCATAAGTAATCCTATTTCCATTATATAAAATCACATCGTTTTCTGTGTCAATCTTCATGTCAGGGGATTTTTCTATCTGACCATTCACTGAAATCAATGATTTCTTACAATATTCCTTTACTTCTTTCCTGCTTCCGATTCCTGATTCTGCCAAAAATTTATCAAGTCTGATAATCATAACTAAATCCCCTGTGCCCTGTATCCTTCTGCTATTATATCAAGTTCAGTGCTGAATTTTTCGAGGACATCTATATCATCCAGCTTATACAGTTTGTAAAATTCATCCTGTATTTTTACAATCTCACGCTTGTTTGCAACGTGATATAGATTTTGAATTGTGTTAAGTATTTCAGCAACAACCTTTGCCTTAATCTGGAATGAATTCTGTGAATCCATAATTTCACTTCGCACAGAAGACATTTCGTTATCAAGTGCTATAACAGCGGCAGCTGCACCACTAAGTCTCTCTCTGATATGTGCAGGCATATTCTGACGATATTTATATTAAAGGGAATGTTCAATTGTTGCCCAGAAATTCATGGCAAGAGTACGAATCTGAATTTCCACATTAATTCTTTTTGTCCCCTTCATAGTAATTACATCGTAATAAACGATGAGATGATAGCTTCTGTAGCCGCTGGGCTTTGAGTTTGTGATGTAATCCTTTTCTGTTTTAACGATCATATCACTTCTGTTTTTGATAATGCTAACAACAGTATCAATATCCTCAACAAACTGGCATATTATTCTGATGCCGGCAATATCCTCGATTTTATTTTCAATATCCTCGAATTTAATATGCTTTTTCTGCATTTTTTCCATAATGCTGGAAATCTTTTTAACACGACCATTTACCTCTTCTATTGGTGAATACAGACCTGCATTTCTGTGTTCAGCAATGAGGTAGCCAAATTTTACCATAAGCTCATCAACTGCAAGCTGATATGGCTCTAATACCTCTCTCCATAATTGAATCTCCATAAAAACCTCCCACTGGGTATAAAACTAAAATACCCCTTTATTTTACCCAATATATCTCTGTTACATCTCCGTCTTTTAAAGGAGATGTGAATTCACAATCTTCGCCATTTATTTTAATTTTGAGTTCTTTACCGCCGGAAACCCTTGTGTCAAAGTGGTAAAAATCCAAAATATCCACGAATATGTATGAATCCTTACCTTTAAGTGTGACAACCTGACCGTTTACGGCTATGAAAATGTCTTTTGCGTCATTAATGATAGAATTATTTGCAACAGATGTTTGAGAAATCTCTGATACATTTAATGAATCAGCTGAGGCATTTTGATTGGCTACCTCAAATGAGTTTTCTTCATCGTCGATTTCAGAATGATTTGCTTCTGTGTAGTCAGTTTTTTCAACCTCAGGTTCAGCAATAACCACTCTGTCCTCAAAATCAACACTGAAGTTCTCGTATACAATGTCTTCTTCCTTTGACTCTTTGTTGTTTACGAGAATATATTTTGATTCATAATCAATATCCAGCAGCTTTAATAATTCCACTAATGTGTAGTGGTTTACTACCTCTATACTATCGTTTTCCCTGATTGAATAATCACCAGACTGCAATTCTCCATTAACCTTAACATATCTTGGGAAAGTCATTTTCTGACCATTTATTACAAAGTCAATGCTGGAAGCATATTCAGGAAGCTGACTGATTAACAGAGAGGCATCCTTTCCGGCAGTTGATTCCCTGATAACAATTTTATCGTTCTTTGATATTTTTGTATTAATGTTTCCTTCTTTTCCATTGACTGTAATGACAGCAGACTCACCTGAAAGACCTCTTACCATACGTTTTTCGCCGTTAACCGTGAATTCCAATGCCTTTCCTCTTCTTGCAAATAATGCTTCGTTAGGAAAACTAATCTGGAATGCCGCATCCATAACAGTGAGTTTATCGTTGTCATAAAGCTTAATTCTTTCACCATTTATGTTGACGAATACAAAATTATTTTTATGATCATAATAACTGAGGCATATACCAATAGGTGTTACCAATAATGGATCCTTTTTTATGCCTTCCTGTAAAAAATTAACCTCGGTAAGGACTTCGGCACCTCTGAGGGCAACTCTTTCTTCAGGAATATCTAAAAACTTCGCAAGATTTTCTGTGAACCCAACAGCCTTTCCACCACCGCCAACTACAAACACTGCACTGACACTTCTGCCACCGTTAAGACTCTTGATTTTTTCAGCTATCTCCCTGGTGATGGATTCGACTGTGTCAGCGTATACCTTCTGTGCATCAGCAGGGGCGATTTTTTGTTTTAAGCCCATAATGTCTTTAAATGTTATCTGTTTTTTCATTGTGGAGGCACGCTTGATTTTTTCGGCAGTATTAAATTCCACAAGATATCTGGAAACTATGCTTTCAGTGATTTCATCACCAGCCCTTGGAATCATTCCGTAAGCTATAATGCTTCCTTCTTTTGTAATGGAGATATCACTGGTACCTGCTCCAACATCCACTAAAGCAATGTTCAGCAGACGGTATTTCTCGGGAATGGCAATGTTGATGGCAGCGATAGGCTCCAATGTGAGATTTGCCACGCTTAATTCAGCATTTTCAACAGATGTATATAAACCTGTAACGACATCTTCAGGCAAAAATGTTGCCAGTATATCAGCAGATATTTTTCTTGCCTTATGTCCCTCAAGATTTCCTATAACGAAATCATTTAAGTAATATTTCACAACCGTGTACCCCACACAGTAGTAATTGATTTCACTTTCACTGGAACGAATCTCCTCATAGGCCTTTTCAATACCCAGGGTATCCAAAGAATAAATCTGTTCCTCAGTAATAGCTGTGTCCTCTTTGAATTCGTAATCAACGTGAACCGTAAGGGTTCTTAATACTCTGCCGGCAGCAGCTATACATACTTCATTTAAAGGAAGCTTTAGCTGCATCTCCAGTTCTTTTTTTACTTTGGAAATGGTATCTGAAACCTTGCCTATATCATGAATTTGTCCATCTAACATGGCTCTTGTATCGTGTTCTTTTGAATAATGCGCTACAACATTGAATTTGTTATTGCTCTCCATATATCCTACTGAACCCACAATGCTTCTGGTTCCAATATCTAGTCCAAATACAAGTTTTTTATTATTATATGTGTTATCTGACATAATTGTCTCCAATCGTATTTTGAAAAATCCATATAGATTAATTCTATCACAAAATATACTAAAACTCTAGCAGTTTTTCTATCTGTGCCCTTGTATCTTCAATAGAGTTATTATTATTTATTACAGCATTACAATGGGTTATATATTCGCTTGAAGACATCTGATTTTTCATAACCTTTTTTATATCTTCTTCAGTCATTTTTCGACCTGATTTCAGTCTGTCCATTCGTACCTTTTCCTCGGCATCAATAAGCCAGATAACGTCGCAGAGCCTGTCACAGCCTGACTCTATTAATAGTGCAGCCTCTATGACAAAATCATTTTTACCAAGTAATTGCTTTTCACTAATTCTTCGCTTTATTTCATTTATAACCTCATTATGGGTAATTGAATTTAAGAGTTCAAGCTTCTCTTTGTTATGCAATACGATATTTCCAAGAATCTTTCTGTCAATTTCAGAATTTTCACCTAGAATACCGGGGCCAAAATTTTCCACGATACGTTTATAAGCTGGCTCACCTGGGCTCATAAGCTCGTGAGCCACTTTATCTGCCTCGAAAATAATGAAGTCAAAGTCATTCTTTAATATATTTAAAACAGTAGATTTTCCTGTTCCAATTCCACCGGTTATGCCTAATATCATGACGTAAATATCCTTCCTGTAAAAAACTCTTCATTTGCCTAATGTAAACTAATGTGCTTCCAGCCAGTTATTACCGGTTTCAAGACCTATCTCTAAGTTAACATTTAAGCAGGCAGCAGTTTTCATTTTTTCTTCAACAATCTGTTTTACTTCTTCTAATTCGTCTTTTTCAGTCTCAATAAGCAATTCATCGTGAATCTGAAGTACAATTCTAGATTTTAATCCACGATTTAATAATTCACGGTCAACATTTATCATGGCGATTTTCATTATATCGGCAGCAGTTCCCTGTATTGGAGAATTCATGGCGATTCGCTCTCCAAACTGTCTTTGCATAAAATTGGAAGATGAAAGCTCAGGTATTGGACGTCTTCTTCCAAATAATGTTTTTGTGTAACCGGATTTTTTTGCATCATCGACTGTTTTGTCTAAAAATTCTTTTATTCCGGGATATGATTTAAAATACTGCTCAATATACGAGGCTGCCTCTTTCTTTGAGATACTTAAGTCCTGGCTGAGACCAAAGGAACTTATTCCATAAACAATACCAAAATTTACTGCCTTTGCATTTCTTCGCTGAAGCTCAGTTACTTCGTCAAGTGGAACTCCAAAAACCTTAGAGGCGGTGATTTTGTGAATGTCCTGTGCAGATTTATAGGCTGAAATCAGATTCTCATCCCCTGAAATGCCTGCTAATATTCTTAATTCAATCTGTGAGTAATCGGCATCAATAAAAACACATCCATCCTTTGGCACAAATACCTTTCTGAACTGTTTTCCCATTTCCATTCGAATTGGAATATTTTGAAGATTTGGTTCTGTACTGCTTATTCTGCCGGTGGCTGTTATAGTCTGATTGAAGTTGCCATGTATTCTCTGATCATCAGATATATAATTGTAAAGTCCATCTGCATAGGTGGATTTAAGCTTTGTTAGCTGTCTGTATTCCAGGATTTTGCTGATAAACGGATAGTCAGGTGCAAGTTTCTCTAATATGTCAGCAGATGTGGAATATCCTGTCCTCGTTTTCTTTCCACCAGGGATTTTCATCTTGACAAACAATATCTCGCCTAACTGTTTTGGTGAATTAATATTAAATTCTTCTCCTACAAGTTCATATATTTCTGATTCCAGAACTGTTATTTTTTTACCCAGGACCTCACCATATTCAGCTAAAGCATCCTTTTCTACCATGACTCCGGAATTTTCCATTCTGTTTAGGCTATAAATCAACGGAATCTCTATTTCGTTGTAAAGGGAAAGCTGTTCAGTATTTGTAAGCTCCTCCCTGATTTTTGGAAATGCCATAAGTGGAATTAAAGCCTGATATGACACATAACTTAAAAAATCTTCGTAATGTTCCTCGTAAAGCTTTTCAGGAGTGTTTTTGCCTAAAAGCTCTGAAACAGAAGGAAGGGTTAAGTCAAGATAATCTCTTGAAAGGTCATCATACTGGTATGTGTCCTTTAATGGGTTTAGTAAATATGCTCCTATTTCGCTGTCGTCAAT
>JBNRML010000061.1:0-3435 GCA_050309585.1 Lachnospiraceae bacterium | reverse complement strand
TCCTATTTCGCTGTCGTCAATATTATTGAAATTTTCGTTAGTTTCCAGAAATTTCAGATGCTTTTTTAAACCATTAATAATAAAATTTATTTTTTCACTTTTTATTACCTTTAGAAGATTTTCAACCAGAAAATTATCTGTCACAAAAAACTCTTTTTTTATTATATATATTTCTTCCTCGGAAAGTGCTATTGTCAGAGAAAAAATGTCTTTTTCTTTTTCATTTCCGAAAATAAATATCCCAGCTGATTTTGCTTTTCCAAGGGCATTGAAAGCATTGCATGCATCATCATAGTCTGTTATAAGAGAGGGATTTATTGACAGACCGGTTTTTATGTTTGTGTTTTGGAAACGTTTAATAATACTTTTGAATTCCAGCTTTTTAATGATTTCGTATGCCGCATCTGTATATATGTCATTAATATATGCATTATCAAATGATATTTCAACGGGAGCCTGGGTGTTTATGGTTGCAAGTTCTTTGCTCAAAAATGCAGATTCTTTATAAGTCAAAAGATTTTCTTTTAATTTTTTCCTTGTAATTTCATCAATATTTTCATACAGACACTCAATTGAATGGTATTTTTCAATTAATGAAGTCGCAGTTTTTTCGCCTATTGATGGAACACCGGGAATATTATCAGCAGTATCACCCATAAGTGCCTTTACATCTATAAATTCAGTAGGTGTTACAAGGTATTTTTCTTTGACTTCTGAGGTATGGTAGTTTTCAATTTCGGTACCGCCTTTTTTTGTTTTTGGTATCCTGATAAGAATTTTATCGCTGGCAAGCTGTAATAAATCCCTGTCACCTGTAATGACACTTACGTTCATGCCGTTTGATTCTCCACGCTTTGCCAAGGTTCCAAGAACATCATCTGCTTCATATCCTGGAAGCTCCACAATCTGAATCCTCATTGCCTGTAAGACTTCTTTCATAACTGGAACCTGCTGCCTTAGTTCATCCGGCATAGGTTTCCTTGTTCCTTTATATTCGCTGAACATTTCGTGTCTAAAGGTAGGATGTTTTACGTCAAATGCAACTATTATGTGGGTTGGTTTTTCTTCATCCATGATTTTGAATAATATATTCAAGAAACCATATATGGCATTTGTGTGAAGACCAGACGAATTTGTCAAGTCAGGTACTCCATAAAATGCTCTGTTTAATATGCTGTGTCCGTCAATTAATAGTAGTTTGTTGTTCATAATTTACTCCATTTCTGTTATATTAACTTTGTAATTATATAAGCTCTATTATGTGTATAATGCTTAGTGAAAACGCAAATAATTCAGCCGCAATAAATAATAAATTCAAACGCAATTGTTTTTTGTAGGCTGTATCTGCTTTTTCATGATATCTGTTAAACTGATTTTCAAGCTCTTTTTTCAGGTTAAAGGATTTTTGTGAATCATTTTCTATCCGCTCCAGACCTACTTGTATCATATAATGAATCTCTAATTCATCCATACAATCAGGGCATGATTTTATGTGTTTATTAAAGGAATCAAATTCTTTTAACTCCATTTGCTCGGAAATAAATTTTGGTATATGTGCACTAAATTCTGTACAATTCATTTTTCTGCTCTCTTTCTGTCACTTAACATGCATAATATAAAAATTAATTATTGACATTTTAATTAATAAATGATAAACTATATCTCGCTTGCAGGAGTGGCGGAATGGCAGACGCATCAGACTCAAAATCTGACGTGGGCAACCACGTGTGGGTTCAAGTCCCATCTCCTGCATTTTTATTTTACGGACAACTTAAGGTTGTCCGTTTTTTATTAGTTCTAACGCAAAATTTTCTGCGTTTTTGACAATCTTATCTTCAAAACCTATTATTTTAAGAAGCTTGATTGCATTTCTTGAATCAGATCTTCCATTTAGTAATTTATAATTAAACAGTATGTCGTCACAGGCAACATCTTCCTTAAAGTGGTAATTTACATATATGTTGTCTAAAATATGTGTTAATTCAATATCATGGGTTGCTGCAAAGCAAATTGAATTTTCTGTATCTATTTCCTTTAATATTTCACTGGAAGCAGCAATTCTCTCAATCGTGTTTGTTCCCCGCAAAACCTCATCTACGAAAGAGAATACATTTTCACCTCTTTTGACTGCATCCACAATACGTTTTATGGATTTTATCTCCACCATATAATAGCTCTCATTATTCTTTAAATTATCTCTCAAAGACATTGAACTGTACAGATGATAAAAATTTGTCTTAAAGGATTTTGCAGTACAGGTATAAATGGTCTGAGCAAATAAAATATTTATGGCCATTGTCTTCAAAAAGGTTGATTTTCCAGAGGCATTTGAACCGGTAATGAGCACTGAAGATTTAGTTTCAATAGTGTTTGTGACCGGTTCGTTAATTAGTGGATGATATACTTCTTCTGCCAACAAATCGTTTGCACCACAAAAAACAGGCTTACATTTTAGCTTGGTTTTAGCTCTGAAGGATGCAATTGCCATACAGGATTCTATATTTCCAAAGGTACAAAAAAGCTTGTCAATATCTGCCGTATGTGTCTTTACAAGCTCAAGAACAGAGTTGAATTTGATAATATCAACATGGAATATCATTCTAATGTATTCCATAATAATTTCGCCTAATGAGCCTCCAGTGCCGTTTATAGAAATCAAAAACATACCAGAGCACATTTTTTTTGTATTCTTAAGGGATGTCTCAATGTCATCAATATATCCCGACAATTCATTTTCTTTATTATCCTTATATTTCTTCACTAATAAATTGCCACAGTTAATCATGTCAATCAGATATCTCAGACATAAAAAATAAGATTCTATCTTAGCTTTTTCCTTGTAATAGGTTCCAATGTTTATAACCAGCATTGTAAATAAAAGAATCATTCCGGGAATTGGATAAACAAAAAGCAATAATATAGAGGCAAGCATAAGAATTGCCTGGATAATATGGGAAATACTGCTTCTTTTTCCAAGTTCGGTGAAACGATTAAGAAAATCCGTAAGGGAAATCTTCTTTGTACGTCCGAGTTTTGAAAATACTTCCTGTATTTCAAAGGCCATATCCTTATTGTTCTCAAAAAATGTAATGAGTTTGTCCCTGTCCTTTAGAATCTTAAGGTCAAATTCCGGCATGCGAAGCAGCTTGTAAAGATATTCTTCGCCTGATGAGGAATAGGTATTGTTGAGTTTACAAAATATTGAATCCAAATCCAGGTCATTCCAGGTAATGTCATCAACATAAAAGCCATCATTTGCACAATGGTAAAAATATGAAGCTATTTTTTCTATTTCATCCGTATCATATTCCCTGGTTAATTCATTATCCCAGTTTTCTCTGATTTTTCGTCTTAAATTAGCTTTCTGATTTTTTTTTGCCTGATAACTGCTATATAAAAAAACAAAAAATACCACTAATGTGATAATAATATAAT
>JBNRML010000060.1:0-10286 GCA_050309585.1 Lachnospiraceae bacterium | reverse complement strand
ACATATATGAGATGATATTATAATCAAGCATTTGAAATAAATGAATGCGGAAATGCTGGAATTGGCAGACAGGCTAGACTAAGGATCTAGTGTTGGCAACGACGTGAGGGTTCAAGTCCCTTTTTCCGCATTAGCTAAATACCCATCAGATATGTTAAGGTCTGATGGGTGTTTTTCGATTTAAAAAATAGAATGGAGGGATTTTTATGGCAACACCACATAATAAAGGAAATTTAGGGGATATCGCCAAAACTGTGCTTATGCCGGGAGACCCACTTCGTGCAAAATTTATTGCAGATACTTATCTCACAGAAGTTAGGATGTTCAATGATGTGAGAAATATGTTCGGATTTACGGGGGAATATAATGGAAAAGAGGTATCTGTTATGGGCTCGGGTATGGGAATGCCGTCGATTGGCATTTATTCCTATGAATTGTATTCGGAATATGGTGTAGAGAATATTATTCGTATAGGTTCGGCTGGGTCTTATACAGATAAGGCGAAAATTTATGACGTGGTTCTTGCAGATTCAGCATATTCGGAATCCAGTTATGCAAAAACTCAGAGTGGATATGAAAAGGATATTACTTATCCTTCAGAAGAATTGAACAGGAAAATTATTGAGTCAGCACAGAAATTGGGTAAAAATCTGATACAGGGATGTGTTCATTCTTCTGATGTATTTTACAGAGAAGATAAAACACCTTATTTTCAGCGTTTGAGAGATGAAAAAGGATGCGTTTGTGTAGAGATGGAAAGTTTTGCATTGTTCCATAATGCAAATGTACTTGATAAAAACGCAGCCTGTCTTCTTACCATTTCTGATTCATTTGTTTCTTCTCAGGTTACAACTGCAGAGGAAAGACAAAAATCCTTTACTGATATGATGGAAATTGCATTAAATGCTATTTAGATAAGTGAGTAGTGAAACGGAGATATATGACGATAAGAGAAGAATTAGAAGAAATCGAGAGAAATAATCTGAGCCGGTATGCGGCTTTAAGTTGTAAATCCAAGGGCAGAGAGCGTTTTGAAGAGGAATGTGAAATACGTACCTGTTATCAGAGGGACAGAGACAGGATTATACATTCCAAGGCTTTTAGGAGATTGAAACATAAAACACAGGTTTTTCTGGCACCTGCAGGGGACCATTACAGGACAAGAATTACTCATACTCTGGAGGTATCCCAGATTGCAAGAACTATTGCAAAGGCTTTGAAAATGAATGAAGATCTCACGGAAGCCATTGCATTAGGACATGACCTTGGGCATACTCCGTTTGGACATGCAGGGGAGTCTGCGTTAAATTCAGTTTGTTCAGAGGGATTCTCTCATTACAGACAGAGTCTGAGAGTGGTGGAGGTTTTAGAGAAGAAGGGTGCAGGTTTAAATCTTACCTGGGAGGTCAGGGATGGTATTGTAAATCATAGAACTTCAGGCAATCCTTCAACAATGGAAGGTAAAATTGTCAGAATATCTGATAAGATTGCTTATATAAATCACGATATAGATGATGCAATAAGAGGGGGAATCCTAAAAGAAGAGGAGCTTCCTAAAGGGCTGACAAATATATTGGGACATTCAAAAAAAGAGAGATTGAATACCATGATACTTAATGTAGTAGAGAACAGTGTGGATAAACCCGATATTATTATGTCAGGTGACATTGCAAAGGCCATGAAGGAGCTTAGGCGGTTTATGTTTGATTATGTCTATCGTAACCCTGCTGCAAAAGGGCAGGAGGATAAGGCAAAAAAGATGCTTATAAGACTCTATGAATACTATCTTGATAATTATATGGATATGCCTGAGGAATATGTTTGGATGATAGATAATCAGGGACAAAAGAAGGAGAGGGTTGTCTGCGATTATATTGCAGGTATGAGCGACCAGTATTCTGTAAATAAGTTTGAAGAATTGTTTGTGCCATTTTTTTGGAAATGATGGTGAAGTGAGGCAACATGTATTATTCTGAAGAATTGATTGAAGAAGTCAGATCGAGAAATGATATTGTGGATGTGATTTCTACACATGTAAAATTAAAAAAACAGGGAGCGACATATTTTGGATTATGTCCATTTCATAATGAAAAATCCCCTTCTTTTTCTGTGTCTCCAGGTAAACAGATGTATTACTGCTTTGGATGCGGTGAAGGGGGAAATGTATTCTCGTTTATTATGAAATATGAAAATTATACCTTTTTTGAGGCTATGAAATATTTGGCGGACAAGGGTGGTGTGGAACTTCCTGAGATGGAAATGTCAGAAAATGAAAAACGCCAGGCAGATTTAAAAGGAAAACTATTGGAAATAAATAAGCTGGCGGCAACATATTTTCATCACCAGTTAAAATCAGAAAAGGGAAGGATTGGATTAAGGTATTTTTCTGAAAGGGGTCTTGATTTTAATACAATAGTGAGATTTGGGCTTGGATATTCCAATAAGACAAGTGATGACCTTTACAGATATATGAAGGAAAAGGGATATTCTGATGATATTCTCAAGGAGTCAGGACTGTTTTCATTTTCTGAAAAAGGTACCTTTGACAAATTCTGGAACAGGGTAATGTTTCCGATTATGGATGTTAATAACCGGGTGATTGGGTTTGGCGGTCGTGTTATGGGAGAAGGAGAGCCAAAGTACTTGAATTCACCAGAGACGAAGGTATTTGAAAAAAGCAGAAATCTTTACGGCCTTAATATAGCAAGAACGTCAAAACAACCGTATCTTTTGATATGTGAAGGATATATGGATGTAATTGCACTGCACAGGGCAGGCTTTACAAATGCTGTTGCGGCTTTGGGAACTGCATTTGGCGAACAGCACGCAATGCTCATAAAGAGGTATGTGAAAAGTGTTGTTTTGACATTTGACAGTGATGGAGCCGGAAGGAAAGCTGCATTGAGAGCCATACCGATATTAAAAAGGGTTGGCATATCCATAAAAGTTCTGAATATGAAGCCTTACAAGGATCCGGATGAATTTATTAAAAATCTTGGACCTGAGGAATATCAGAAAAGAATTGATGAGGCTAAAAACAGTTTTGTATTTGAAATTGAGATGATGCGGGAACAATATAGTCTGGATGATCCGCAGCAAAAGGCAGAGTTTTATCAGAATGTGGCAAAAAAACTACTGGAATTTCCAGAAGAACTGGAGAGAAACGTATATGTTGAGACAGTGAGCAGAGAATTTATGATACCACAGGACAGTCTGAATAAAATGGTTAAGAAATTAGCACTGACTTACAAGGGTGAAGAATTAAAGGATATTGATTATCCGGATGAAGGTATTGTGGATAGAAAAAAAGCAAATAAAGGCTTGGATGATGGCGTTAAGCAGGCACAGAAGATGCTATTGACCTGGTTGATAGAGGAACAGGAAATTTATGGAAAAATAAAAAATCTGATATCTGCGTCGGACTTTTTTGAGCCATTATATCACACTGTTTCAGAATTGCTTTTTGAACAGTTTGAAGAAGGAAATATTAATCCTGCAAAAATATTGAATCATTTTACAGATGAAGATGAGCTTAAGGAAGCTGCGGCACTGTTTCATTCTTCTTTGAGAGGAGAGATGAGCATACAGGAGCGAGAGAAGGCATTGAATGATTTGATATATAAGGTTAAGAAAAACAGTCTCGATTATGCAAGTCGAACTGTAAAAGATATAAAAGAATTGCAGAAAGTAATTGAGAAACAGAAAAAGCTGCAAAAAATGCATATTTCATTGTAAGAGGTATGTAAATGTATTGGAAGGGCGGAAAACAAGATGGAAGAAAAAGAATTGAAGTTTGAGGAAGTAATGAAGGGGCTTTTTGAGGTTGCTAAGAAAAACAAGAATTCCTTAAAGTATGAGGATATCGCAAGAACAATTCCTGAGGCTTCATTAGATGGGGAACTGCTTGATAAGATTATGGCAAGACTTGAGGATGCCAAAATTGAAATTATTCCAGTTACTGAGGGTGATATGAATGATGATCCAATCCTGTTGGAAGACATTGATGACGTTGAGGATTTGTCAGAATTAGAGGAAGAAGTGGATCTTGCAAATGTAGACTTATCAGTTCCTGAAGGTGTGGGGGTAGATGATCCTGTAAGAATGTACCTTAAGGAAATAGGTAAGGTTCCTTTGTTATCAGCAGAGGAAGAGATTGAACTTGCAAAAAGGATGGAGCTTGGAGATGAAGAGGCTAAAAAGAGACTTGCGGAGGCAAATTTAAGACTGGTAGTCAGTATTGCCAAAAGATATGTAGGAAGGGGCATGCTGTTTCTGGATTTGATTCAGGAAGGTAATTTGGGTCTTATTAAGGCAGTTGAGAAGTTTGATTACAAGAAGGGATACAAATTCAGTACTTATGCAACCTGGTGGATTCGTCAGGCGATTACCCGTGCCATTGCAGACCAGGCAAGAACCATTAGAATACCTGTGCATATGGTGGAGACAATCAATAAGCTTATGAGAGTGTCGAGACAGCTCGTTCAGGAGTTGGGAAGAGAGGCAACTGCTGAAGAAATAGCAGAGAAAATGGATATTCCTGCTGACAAGGTCAGGGAAATTCTAAAGATTGCCCAGGAACCCGTATCATTGGAGACACCGATTGGAGAAGAAGAGGATAGTCATCTTGGAGATTTTATTCAGGATGATAATGTTCCTGTGCCAGCGGATGCTGCAAATTACACAATGCTTAAGGAACAGATTGTTGAGGTGTTATGTACCCTTACGGAAAGAGAACAGAGAGTATTAAAATTGAGATTTGGATTGGAGGATGGAAGACCAAGAACTCTTGAAGAGGTTGGAAAAGAATTTGACGTAACAAGAGAGAGAATACGTCAGATTGAAGCGAAGGCTTTGAGAAAACTGCGTCATCCAAGCAGAAGTAAAAAATTAAGAGACTTTTTAGAATAAATAAGACAGGAGCTAAGATGAAATTATCTAAGAGATTACTTGCAGTGGCAGAAATGGTGACACCGGGAATGGTTGTGACGGATATCGGTACAGACCATGGATATGTTCCTATTTATCTGGTTGAAAATAATATCTGTCCCTCGGCAATTGCAATGGATGTAAATCAGGGACCTATTCTTAGGGCAGAAAGTCATATTCTTGATGCAGGTCTGGAAGATAAAATACAGATAAGACTTTCAAATGGATTCGAAAACATAAAACCAGGTGAGGCAGATTGCGCCGTAATTGCCGGAATGGGTGGAGAATTGATGGTGAAAATTCTTGAAAATGGCAGGGCTGTGGTGGATAAACTAAAAGAAATGGTGCTGTCGCCTCATTCAGAAATATTTCTTGTCAGACAGTGTGTTCATGAAATGGGGCTTTTGATTGCAGATGAAAAAATGGTGTTTGATGAGGGCAAATATTATACCATAATCAGGGTAAAATCTGGTAATGAAGAAAAATACAGTGAAATTGAAAATAAATATGGTAGAATATTAATAAAGAAAAAAGATCCTGTTTTTGTGGAATATATTAACAGAGAGAAGAGTAAAATAGAGAAGATTATTGAAAAAATCGAATCTGATGGTGGGGATAATTCATCAGAGCGCTTGGGAGAATTAAAACGAAATCTTATGGAATTAAATGTAATACTATAAAATAGCGCAATTGTGCGCGGAAAGAAGGTAGGCTATGGCAGATATGTGTAAGGTTATTGTGGGCGGAATTGAAAAAGAATATCCTGAAGACACCAGTTTTATTGAGATTGCCAGGGAATTTCAGAAAGACTATGAGCACAGGATTGTGTTGGTGTTAAAAAACGGAAAGCTTACAGAGCTTTTTAAGAAGGTCACAGGAAATTGTACAGTTCAATTTATTACCACGGCATCTACACCGGGAAATGAGGCCTATAAGAGAAGTGCAACTCTTATTATGCTAAAGGCATTTTACGATGTGGCAGGCACAAAAAACATTGACAAAATATCTGTTCAGTATTCATTGAGCAAGGGATATTATTGCACGGTAAAAGGAAATGTTACTCTTGATGAAGATTTATTAAAAGCAGTTAAGAGCAGAATGGACGAAATTGTGGCTGAGGATGCCCCGATAAACAAGAGAACCGTGGGAACAAACAGTGCTGTAAATCTCTTTAACAGACATAAAATGTATGATAAGGAAAAACTGTTTAAGTTCAGACGTGCGTCAAAGGTAAATATTTACAGTCTTAAGGGATTTGAGGATTATTTTTATGGATATATGGTTCCTAGTACGGGATATGTGAAATATTATGACCTTTTTTTGTATGACGAGGGCTTTGTGTTACAGCTTCCTGTGAAAAATGAGCCTGAAAAGGTTCCTGATTTTAAACCACAGAAGAAATTATTCGAGGTGCTTAAGGAGTCTGAACAGTGGATTAATACACTGAAAATTGATACGGTGGGGGCATTGAATGAGGAGATTTCAAAGGGCAATATTAAGGATATTATTCTGGTTGCCGAGGCTCTCCAGGAGAAAAAAATTGCTGAGATCGCAACAATGATTGCCGGGCAGAAAGATAAGAAATTTATTATGATTGCAGGACCTTCTTCATCGGGAAAGACCAGCTTTTCCCACAGACTCAGCATTCAGTTAAGGGCAAATGGCCTTACGCCGCATCCGATTGCAGTGGATGATTACTTTGTAAACAGAGACAAAACACCAAGGGATGAAGACGGAAATTATAATTTTGAAACCTTGGATGCCATTGATGTGGAGCAGTTTAATAAGGATATGCTTGATTTGGCTGCTGGTAAAACAGTTGACATGCCAACATATAATTTTATTACCGGTAAAAGAGAGTATAAGGGCAATACAATGACCTTGGGAAAAGATGATATTCTTGTAATTGAGGGGATTCATGGATTGAATGATAAACTTTCTTATGCATTGCCTAAGGAAAGTAAATTTAAGATTTATATAAGTGCATTGACACAGCTTAATATTGATGAACATAACAGAATTCCTACAACTGATGGAAGATTGATACGAAGAATGGTAAGAGATGCCAGAACAAGAGGTATTTCAGCAGAGGAAACCATTACAAGGTGGCAGTCAGTGAGAAATGGCGAGGAGAGCTATATTTTTCCATTCCAGGAAGAGGCAGACGTTATGTTTAACTCGGCACTGATTTATGAACTTGCAGTGCTGAAACAGTATGCTGAACCTCTGTTATTTGGAATATCACGGGATAAACCAGAATATATTGAATCAAAGAGATTATTAAAATTCTTGGACTATTTCCTGGGAGTAAGTACTGAAGACATTCCAAAGAATTCTCTTGTGAGAGAGTTTGTTGGAGGAAGTATATTTAAAGTATAGTTGCGAATATATTATTTACAAAATCATGGAATAGTGTTAGATTAGTTAAAGTATTGAGTAGAACAGATAATCGCTGCTGCTATAACCGAAAGGATGCAGGAGAGGAAAGTCCGGGCTTCGCAGGGCAGGATGCCGGATAACGTCCGGTGGAGGCGACTCCAAGGCTAGTGCAACAGAAATATACCGCCATTTTTATATGGTAAGGGTGGAAAGGCAGAGTAAGAGACTACCGCTGATATGGTAACATATCAGGCACATGTAAACCCCATCCGAAGCAAGACTGAATAGAAAACGATTAGTTGCCCGCTATGTTTTCGGGTAGGTTGCTTGATTCCATTGGCAACAATGGAACTAGATAGATGATTATCAAATACATAACCCGGCTTATGGTTCTGCTCAATATTTTTTTGTTTTTACATGTTAACTCCGACGTGAGGTGCGTCTGTAGAATGGAGAATGATATGAATAAAGGATATAGTAAGTACATCAGAAAAAGAAAATTTAAAAGACAAATGATAGTGCTGGGTGCATCGGTTGTGGTGGCAGCAATAGTACTTTTAGTGGCTTTTTTGGGAAAAAAAAATGTTAATAATACTGACAGAAAATCTCAGATGTCCGATACAAAAAAAGACAATAACAAAGGAGTTATTGATTCGGAACAGGATGTTTCCACAGAAGAAATTACGGAGAAGCCTACAGAAGAAGAAACCACTGAAGTTAAGAATGATAAAATAGACCCTGCAAAGCCTATGGTTGCGTTGACATTTGACGATGGACCAAATTCGAAGACTACACCAAGGATTTTGGATGCATTAAAAGCAGCAGGTGGTCATGCAACATTCTTTATGGTAGGTTATAATATGGAAGGTAATGAGGATATTATAAAGAGAGTGGCTGATGAGGGAAATGAAGTGGCAAACCACACTGTTTCACATAAGCGGCTTACTAAGATTGATCAGGCTCAGATGGAAAGTGAAATTATGACCACAAGAAATAAGATTGCACAGATTACCGGCCAGCAAACTGTGCTTTTGAGACCACCTTACGGTGATGCAAATGAGGCTGTCATGAATTTCATGACTGACCCGGTCATTTTGTGGTCTGTTGATACAGAGGATTGGAAGAGTAGAAATTCCCAATCGGTTATTCAGAATATACAAAACAATGTTTTTGATGGTGCGATAGTACTTATGCATGATATTTATCCAGAGACAGCGGATGCTGCGGTTGAAGCTATCACATGGCTTAAGGAACAGGGATATCAGTTGGTCACAGTTAGTGAACTTGGGTATTACAGAAGAGGCGGACTTAAAACTGGCGTTAAGTATGGTTCGTTGATGCCGGAATAACAGGCATATTTATTGGATTGCCATTGAGAGAAAAAAGACACAGACTTCAAATTTGAAGCCTGTGTCTTTTTTTTAAGCCTTTTAAAAGTTTCTGATATATTTCTCTTCGCAGTATTTGCAGCGGTATACTTCGGAATTAGGGTCAGCCAGGAAAAATATCTGATCTAATTCCTGTTCAATAGAAGTGATGCATCTGGGATTTTTGCAGATGATTACATTATTAATTACTTCTGGAAGCTTTAAATCCTTCTTTTCAGTGATTATCCCGTCTTTAATGATATTAACTGTAATGTCGTGATCTATGAAACCTAAGATATCCAAATCAACCAATTCAATAGAACCTTCGATTTTGATTATATCCTTTTTACCCATTTTATTACTGCGGGCGTTTTTGATGATTGCAACCTGCGAATCAAGCTTGTCAAGTCTTAGATATTTGTATATGGACATTGCTTTTCCGGCTTTTATATGGTCAAGAACAATGCCTTCATTAAGTGAACCAACGTTTAACATAAATTGCCTCCTTTTATTTAGTCGTTAACAGTGATGTTCAGTAATGTCAGAATTAATGCCATTCGAACATATACACCATATTGAACCTGTTTGAAATAGGCTGCTCTAGGGTCGTCATCGACCTCAACCGATATTTCGTTAACTCTTGGAAGTGGATGGAGTACAAGCATATCCTCTCTTGCAAGACTCATTTTTTCGGCATTCAGAATATAGCTGTCTTTTAATCTGATATATTCCTCTTCGTTGAAAAATCTTTCTTTCTGAACTCGTGTCATATAAAGAATATCAAGTTTGCCCATTACATCATCGAGTCGTTCAACTTCTTCATAAGGAACATGATTTTTTTCTAAAACATCCTGTTTAATGTAGTCTGGAATTCTAAGTTCTTTTGGGGAAATGAGTACAAATTTAATACCTGTATATCTTACCAGGGCATTAATAAGGGAATGAACGGTACGTCCGAATTTTAAATCTCCACAAAGTCCGATAACCAGGTTGTCAAGTCTTCCTTTGAGAGAGTTGATAGTCATTAAATCCGTAAGGGTCTGAGTAGGATGCTGATGTCCGCCGTCTCCTGCATTGATTACAGGAATAGATGATTTAGATGCTGCAACAAGTGGTGCACCCTCCTTTGGATGTCTCATTGCACATATGTCTGCGTAACAGGAAATGATTCTAATTGTATCAGAAACGCTTTCGCCCTTGGCAGCTGAGCTAGAGTCTGCTGATGAGAAGCCTAAAACGCTTCCACCAAGATTGAGCATTGCCGCTTCGAAGCTTAAACGCGTTCTTGTGCTTGGCTCATAAAATAGTGTGGCTAATTTTCTGCCTTTGCAGGCCTCTTTATATTTCTCAGGATTATGTTCGATATCCGATGCCAACTTTAATAATGAGTCTAATTCGGATACCGAAAAATCCAGTGGACTTAATAAATGACGCATATATCCTCCAATCTGCAGATGCTTTATTGAGTAAATCTGCAACACAATCATTGCTGTGTTTTTAGCTAATATAGTAACTATTCAAAACCATGCAAATTTACATTATGTGAATGTGGTTCTGAACAGTCATCTAATATATTAATATATGTGTAAATTTATTGCCATAAAAAATATCCAA
>JBNRML010000059.1:0-10955 GCA_050309585.1 Lachnospiraceae bacterium | reverse complement strand
GCCCTGTTCGAGTACTACGAGTACTATGAGTACACTACACGAGTTATACTGTACTCCAACATTAATTAATCTCTGTTCGAGTACTATGAGTACTATAAATTAGGTACACGAGTTATCAATCAATGCTACCGTTTTCACAAGCTCTCCTATTGTCCCAACAAAAT
The DNA here is from genome assembly GCA_050309585.1 of Lachnospiraceae bacterium. GTDB lineage: Bacteria > Bacillota > Clostridia > Lachnospirales > Lachnospiraceae > Bovifimicola. The sequence continues at coordinate 10,791 of JBNRML010000059.1, read as the reverse complement.
TATACTGCTGTTCCAACTGTAATTCAACCAAAAAATAGACAGCCATCACTCTAACTGTCTACCCGCTAATGAGATATTTGGATTTGGGCATTACCCTTGCCTCTCTACGGCCATTATTTCTCTGTTAAATTCTCAATTATTTTCATAACATCCGGCTGAGTAGGTGTAAATTTAACACCTCTCTTTAACATACCCATCACTTTTCTTGCCTTTTGTTCAATTTCCTTTACAGTGTGCTCACTGGTTAACATCAAATGATTTCCTGCAATAGTATATTTCCGTTCAATATATTCATCTGTAATCGGAAACATATCCTGAATCAAAAAAGCACTTTCTCTATCATCATCCAACTTCACAATATGTATAATATCACAAGGTTTCCCTGCTTTTTTCTTATTTTCAACAATTTTTTTGTACTTATCTATTCTGCTTGATAACGGAATCATCCAATACAAGCCGGAAACTGAATCCTCAAAGCAATAATAATGAGGTCTATTACCCTCTTTATTCCCTTTGAGATATGGCTCATCCATGTCCTCAAAAAATGAATCTTTTATAATATAAAATCCTGTTTTCTTCATGTATATCCACCCTTTGTAAAAAAATCCTCCACCATTGCTGGTGGAGGACAATACTTTCAACCCAACCATTTATATACCGCATATTGGTCAGCGGTAAACTTTCAACCCGACCATTTATATACCACCTATCGGTCAGTGGTAAACTTTCTCTATAAAAAGCTTAGCAAATCTTCCTTCAAAAGTCAATAAGTTCTACACATCTTTCACCAACTTATCAAAGAAATATATTTGCTATTATAATATGCCCAACTTTCCAAAAATTCAATCGTTTTTATTTTTTTCTTTTTGCTTTTTCTTATTGAACGCTCATCCATATGTATACATCCTACTTAATCAATTGAATCTCGCAGGATGCCGGTAATCCTTATGCTGCTTTCTGAAAACTCTTCTGACAATTCTTCACATAAGCCACATACCGCAGTCTTTTTCCTTCTGCATCATAACCCCAAGTTTCCGGATCATAGTGAAGCTCTTCAAGTATATCTTGCATAACTAATAGCCCATATTTCTCCATCATCTCAGCCAGAAATTTGCAGCAGCGTTCAAATTCCTTGTTCAAACTGCTCCTCCTTCCATAGTTGTGCTTCTGCATCGTTTCTTACATATAAAATTGTAATTACTTCATATACCAATGATACAACCACAACTCAGAAAAAGCAATAATTCAAGCTCTTATAAAAATTTATTTTCTTATCATCAAGTTCGTCATTTGCTACAATAATTTTCCCATGTCCATGGCAAGATACGCATTAGAGACATCTCTGCCCCTAATGCATCTTGTTAGAGGAGAAACTCCCCTAAAACCCCTGAAAATTACAATGGCTATAATTTTTTCATAGCCATTTGGCAACTGGATATGAAAAAATCATATCCAGTATTTCTGATGTTTTTATGAGTATATGTAATGATAGCCTTTTGAATAATGGCTAGCCATATTTAATATCCACTCCGCAATTGGATATTAGAAAATAATAGCCATTTTCTTGATAAATAATCCTTGATTGCATTTTCTCTTGTATCGTCGAACTAAACAAATCCATTAATTCAGATGAAACACTTCTTCCACCAAACTAAATGTTTCTTCTATACTCCGATTTTCATCTCTTGTTATTACACTAAAACCAGATTTTTGGAACATCATGTATCTTTCCTGTGAATTAATTCTTTTCAGACATTCTCTGAAATTTATTATAGCCTGCTCTGGATTATCTTCTTTCAATAACAACTGATACAAAAACTGTTTTTCCTTATCTGGTCTTTCAAAAAATCTCTGGACAGAAATATTCGGATCTGCTAACATAATCAAAACATGATTCTCATCTGAAATCTTATGTAGAATTTCAACCGGAATATTAGTATCTACAAATATTTTTTTCTTTGTTCTGGAAACTAAATCCTTTAATATTTCAATTTCTAAGACAGTACATTCTTTTGTAACACCATTTACCCACGCCTCATATTCATATGGAGTTCTTCTGACAAATTCACCCCAATCCCGTAAATCTCTTGTGTAAGTAAGATTAGGAAACTCCTGAGCATCCAGCCTTTCTAAAAGTCTATCCTGATAATTTTCTTCGCAGGCAATTCCGTCATATTTTTCTGCCAGAAGTTTTACCATTGTGGATTTTCCAGCATATGCTGTTCCATTAATAAAATAAACATTTTCAAACTTCATAACAAACTTATCACTTCCGTTCATCTTATAGACTCAATTATCATATCAATAACAACACCAACAGCTCTCTTAATATCATTGCCTTCCCAGCCAAGTTTCCAATCATTCTCTGAATACACATCAGAAACAACATATATACCTGTTGCCACACACTTTCTATAATTAGCTATTGTAAACAAACCAACACCTTCCATTTCAACGCAAAGTGCTCCTTTGTCCCGATAATCCATGACTTGTCCCCACGTCTCTCTATAACCTGCGTCCGTTGTCCAATGAAGTCCCCTCTTGTATGGTATTTCAACACTTATTATCATTTCTTCAATCTCGTTCGTTAAATCCTTCGACGAACGAATTAGCTCATAATCATATCCGTACAACTTTGCTACTGCAGTATCATTAAAAGCGCCGTCCGTAAGAATAATCTCTCCCGGAACTAATTCTTGTTGTAAGCCTCCGGCATATCCAACATGAATCAATTCTTTAACGCCTCTGGCAATTAAATCCTCCGCTTGCGTAGCTATTGCAGGCGAACACATATGCCCTTTTATAAAACCAATGTTATCATTTTTATTAAACACATACAGCTTACCACCTAATGGATATCTATATTCCCCTGCATCTCTTGACACCATTTCATCAAAAATATCATCAGCAAGAAGATATACTCTTTCTGGTATTTTGATTTTATAGATATTGAATCCAGCATTTTTTAATTCTACTCTTACAAGTTTCTTAGGGTCTGTTAATACATCATTTCTATTCATTGCCATTTACCTTTGTTTTTTAATATATAATGTCATTATGTATCACAATAGTATCTTTGAATCAAAAATTCATATGCATCTTTTGAATGCTTAAATATTTTTACTTTCTCACCATAAGTATGCAATTCCTGAAATAACTCTTTTCTCTTTATGTTGAACTCGAATACCCATTTAATGTTCCACCATAAAAATTTCAATGTCGGTTTGGAATTATAGGATTCTTTTCCATTTCTTTGATTAATCCAGCGTCTAAATACTCTTATCATTCTTGTAGCTGTATTTTCATCTAACACAATAATATAATCGCAACAATCAAAACTTTCCTTAAGCAACTCCCTCGGTGAGCCCTCTACTATCCATTCGCTTCCACTAACAATTTCGTTAAAGTATTCATCACGTTCCTTCGGACTTCTTTTTACATCTCCATCTGAAGTTCTTTTCCAGACTATATTATCTTTTTCATAGTAAGGGACATTTAATTTTCGCGATATTAGCCTTGCAAGTGTTGTTTTTCCACTTGCAACTGAACCAATAATATCTATCTTCAAAAGATAACACCAGCCTTTCACACTATAATTTTCTTATGTACTTGCTCAATATTTCATGCATCAAATCCTGCTTAAAACAACTCATCCAGTAAAAAATAATATTTGTATTTTTGATTATCAAAATCAACACCCAACGCATCTAAAAACATCTGAGGCTTAAAATTAAAAATCTTTTTCCCATCAGTGTACTTGCCATCGAAATTGTGTTTCAAACTTCTTATTGCAATTGCGATATCTTGCCATCGATCGGCTGGACCCATTTTACCAATATCTATGAAACCGCTTATTTCATTTTCTTTTACAAATATGTTTGGTAAGCAATAATCACCATGTGTAAGAACAATGTCTTCATCAGGTCGATTATTTTTTAACCAATTAAGAAGTTCTTTTGGATTAGCGAAACCATTTGGTCCGAATGTCTCTGGCTCGACGTTGTATAAATCTACCAGATTATGCAATACATTATATTCTGCATTTTTTAATCGTTCATTAAGTCTGCTAGCCTGATATGGACAATCTTTCACATCAATTTTCCATAGTTGCTTTAAGCCCTGTGCTGCAAGATTTATCAGTTTTTCGGGTTGTCCAAGGTACTCAACAGAACAGAGCATTTTTCCATCAATTTTAGTCATAAGCGTATATGACATACCATTCACAACACAATATTCAAGTATTGTAGGAATCGGGATTTGATTACCAATCCACTTTGCAATTGCAGACTCATTATTTGTTTCTTCACTTTGTGGCTGGATTTTCAAAACAAATTTATCATAAATACGTGCTTCTGAGTCCGACATACCAACATTATCCAATGAATATTCTTTTGTGCCGACAATTGCCTGAATATTTTCAGGAAGCTCAAGGTGTCTCATTTCTCCTATTGTTCTCCTTCAAATAAATATTTACCGTCCATCTGTAATAAAATGCTTCACTCTGGATTCTAGTTGTAATAGTTCTGTTCTAATAATTTGTTGATCCTAATAAAACCTTCATACAGTCATGCTCCTAAATTAAATCATATTAAATGCTTTCAATGCTTCTATTATTGCCTCCTCTTTCTCTTTTGGACACTGTGGTTGTTTTGCATCATTAGATTTTGATAAATTAAAGTTTACTCCAACCTCTATTCCACATTTCCTTTTTACCTGTGAAATATACAGATTAGACACCTTCAACCCATGCTTCTTCAGCACATACTCCTGAATTTCCTTATAAGTCGCCTTGCTCTCTGCTGAAGTCAAATCCAGCTCATCTAACTCGATCTCAACCTCGATTACATCATCTGGTTTTTGTTGGGACAAGAGAACAACACTCTCCACGTGGGTTGCGAAAACACTATGAATGTCAAACCACCCATTTTTAGAGGTTCGCTCGTAACGGGGAACATATCCACGGCTTTTTTGCCATTTTGTCCGTAGTCGGAAACTTATCATACCGATTTTTCTCCTTTTGTCCGTGCGTGGAAACATATCAAAGCCGATTTTAGGCTATGAGCGTACACGGGAACATATCTACTTGCTATTTCCCTTCCTATAATTTCATTATTATGTATTATGAATTTCAAACCATTTCAAAAATACATATACTCCCCACACATTTGATACATCTTCATATTTCCCCCTATAATCATCTATGATTCTACTCACAGTACAACTATTCATCCCCAAAGATTCGATAAGATTCTTATCACGAAAAACTCGAATAATATCTTCCATAAATATATTTTCAATCCAAAATCTCACAGGCGACAAAAATGGGATTTTTCTTGTGGACAATAAGTTATCTGGTAATATATCCCTATAAGCATCTTTCAAAATATGTTTAGGATCAGAATCACAAATCACTATATCTGGTGCAAGTCCCAACATATATTCAACATAATCTCTTCTTAAAAATGGCACTCTAGCCTCTATCCCAACAGCCATTGACATTCTATCCACTCTCATAAGATGATAATCCGGTAAACGCTTAAACATTTCAATTCGTCTAAATGTTTCTGGCATATCACCATCAATCACGCAACCATCTGACAACAAATCCCATATATCTGCCTTTGAAAAAATTGTCGATTCTATAAGTGATTCTATTGGTAAATATTTTAACCAACCTATTCCGTCCAAATATGATGCTATACTATTATCTTTTTTTAATGAATTTCTTAAATACTCATAGCCCCAAACTAACTCATCAGAACCATCACCCGTTAAAACACCCTTAACACTCTTAGATGCCTCCTTAGATAAACAATATGTACTCAATGCAACCGTTGAATATATTGGTTCATCTAACGATAATAAAACTGAACAAAACATCTCTTTTATATTCTCATTCATACATATTTTCTCGTATGGAATTCCAAGATTTCCAGCTAACCCTTCTACATTCTTTGCTTCTGCATTCGGATTATTTAGATAATCCACTGTATAGCTTATTCCGAAAGCCTTTCTGTGTTTCTTCAAAACGGTAGCAATAATTCCTGAATCTAAACCACCACTTAAAAAAAGTCCCATGGGGACATCGCTCAAATCATAGCATTCTATTATAGACTTTTCCAACAAATAACTTATTTTTTCATATTTCAACTTTTGAATATAGTCTGTGATTATATAAAATCTTTTCACTTCCTTTTCTTTCAATAGTATCTACCATAATTCGATCATCATATGGTGGGTGAATCACGATTATTTCTTTATTCAGATTAATACATACTTTTTTTGAATATCTTATCAACAAATTTTTTGCAAAATCACTCTGAATCATAAATGCATCCGAAATATTTACTGAGCATAATATATTACAAATTATATTTTCTCCTAATCCAATTGAATCAAGGCTCTTATCAATTATTACATCTTTTAAATCATCAATATGAATGGCAGGATAATGACAATATGTGAACAACTTGGCATCAAAGTTATTTTTATCAAGTAATGCCCTAAAAGCAGATGACAATTCAACTTGATTATTAAAAACAATATCCGGTTTCGTTTCATGAATAATCTTTTCAACATTACTCCAGTCGAAACGATATCTTGCCTCATATTTTGTTACTCCCATATCCACATAAAAACACTTTTCAAGGTTGAACCGTAGTGCTTTCCCTTCTAGTAATTTAGGAATAATCATGTAATACTCTACACCTATTCTTTCAAAAGAATTTGCTAATAGAGAATTAAAAATATATCCCGAATCACTTTCAATATCATCAATATTTGATATCCACTAATTCTAATTGTAACCTCTTCATCCACAACTCCGGATTATATCCGATTGTTATACATGAAATTTGATTTTTATCTATACCACAGTAATCTAGACATGCCTTTATTGATAATTCAGGGAAAATACCTTTAGATCCTTTTATTCCATTTAGTCTTTCTTCTTCAATCGCAAACAATATTTCTCCATCTAAAATAATGGCTGCACCTGGATCATGGTAATTCATCCCGTGAATACACGGATTAATACTTAATATATATTCGCTCTTTTTCATTTTTCCTCACCATTCAATGATTACAAATAAATAATTAGTTACAGTGACATAAACTTTCTGCCTTTTATATACCCTGGATTCAGTCCTCGTGGAAGTCTCTTCATTGTTTCTTCAAATGCATTTCCTAAATTTTTACAATCATGAGCATCTGATCCCAAAATAATTTTTTTACCACCCATACTTTGATATCTCTCAATGACGCTAAAACTTGGTAATGGTTCTACACAATTTTCATTTACAGATGATGTGTTAACCTCAAGTGCAATATCTTTTTTTATAATCGTTAGTAGAATATCACTTAGCATATTCTCTTCTATTTCCCACGAGTCAAAATACCTTCTCGGAAAATCCAAATGAGCTATACCTTGGCACAAGCAATATTCCAGGCTCTCTTTCATCAATGAATAATATTCCTTCATCGCTTGTCCCTCCTCGATATTAGCTTTTCCCGGAAAAACTCCATTATAACAATGATGAATGCTTGCTAGAATATAATCAAATGGCAAACTAGAATAATACTCAAATTCATCCTTAAATAAGTGTGGCTCCGAAAACTCTATTCCACTTAATATTTCTATCGAAGGATAGTACAAAGTATTAAGCCTCTCTATCTCGTTAAAATATTCGTTAATATTAAAATTCTGTTTTCTATTATCTTTTACCTTTCCCACGTTGTACTCGGCAATGTTATAATCAACATGTTCTGTAAAACAGATTTTTTTTATTCCCTTCTGCATTGCCATAATACAATGTTGTTCCATCGTTGACATTCCATCAACGGAAAATGTCGAATGAACATGAAAATCAGCAACTATCATATCTTACCCTCTTTTCTTTGTTTTTCTTCTATTCGGCTTATTTTTGTTGCCAAAGGGTTTATTTTTCCTTGTGTTATCATCGTCTTTCTTGTTTCTGTTGTGTTTACTTACCAACTGACCACATGCCGCCTTGATATTGTTACCTCTAGATTCACGAAGTTTTACCACTAATCCTTCCTTCTCTAATTCTCTTTTAAATTGAACCAACTGCTGCTTATTTGGTCTCTTTATTCCTGCATAATCCGTTTCATTATATTGCAACACATTTATTAAAACATTTTTTCCTAAAAACCATTTTTTCAATTGCTTTATATCTTCACGTCCGTCATTAAATCCTGGCATTAACAAATATGCAATTGTTACCTTCCTATTGTGACGTTCTGAATAAGATAAAACCGCTTCTACAACTTCTTCAATCGAATTTCCGCGCATATGTGGCATTACCTTATCCCTTTTTGCTTGACTGGTTGCGTGCAAAGAAAGTGTAAGTTGAATCTTTAAGTGTTCTTCCCTCAATTTTTTTAATTGATTAATTGGTCCAACCGTCGATATAGTAATTCCATCTGTAGGAAAATTCAGGCCATTTCTGTCTCTCAAAATATGAATAGCTTTTATTAACTCTCCGTAATTAAACAAAGGTTCACCCATCCCCATAAAAACTATACGATTTACTTTTTCTCTCAACAAAACTATCTGTTGCACAATCTCTGAACTAGATAAATTTCGTATAAACCCATTCTTTCCCGACGCACAAAAAACACACCCCACTGGGCATCCAACCATAGTACTGACGCAAACGGTTATCCCTGTTTTTCTTTTTATACAAACCGTTTCTATACAATAACCATCTGATAGTTCAAATGCATATTTGGAAGTATCATTACCATTAAAAACTTCCTTTATTTTTACTGTTTGATTTTCCATTTTAGGTTTATTTCTATACAACGATTTAAAATAATTAGTAGCCTCTTCTTCTCCCATGCAAGCCACCATTTCTTTTAAAGAAAAGTTATATGGATTATCAAATATCTCACTCTTCGTTAACTCAATTTTACTTTTCAAAATATATTCCTCCCATCAACTACAATACTTATCAATATTTAACTATTCATTTGCATCTATATACAGTCGAGTATTTTCTAACCAAGCCGGAAAAATATTCAACTGATGGATAATGGTATGCGCATTGGGATGATAATCGAAATATAATAACAAAGAACAATATATCGCCCAATTCATTTCTTTTCGTCCTGATTCAATAGCATTATAGGTTTGCCTTGAAACACCAATAGCATTTGCAATATCTACTTGCGACGCACCTACAGCTCCTCTAAGCATTGGTAATTGTTGTCTTAATTTTTCTCTACAAATTTCACGCTCAACTTCAGAAACATTCCAATAGTCTTCATATTCTTGCTTTATAATATCCATTCACACTCTCCCTCTAATATAAATAATTTCAACCACAGTCAACAAATTTCATTTATTGCACATGCCTAATTTCACAAATATCATTTTACAATATGTCGTTTTTTTTGTCAATATGTAAATTATTTTGATAATCACAACATAATGCCCACGTAGGTCACGGAGGCACTCTCAGATGTAAATCTGGAGTGCTGTCTGTGATATACGCGGGTACTTTTATACTTCCACCACCGTTCCACTCTTAAATTCTACTGTAAAGGCTCCATTCTCATGCACCGTTATCTGCTCAATAAGCCTTCTGACCAAGCCATCATCAAACTCCTCAAACTCGGTGGTCTGCTCATGAAGAAAATCTATAAGTTCTGCTTTCTTTTCCTGTCTGCCCTTATCTTCAGCAAGGGTTACCAAAATTTTCTGCTTTTCTTCATTCAGCCTATCCGATTCTCTTGCCAAATCTTCATACCCTTCTGATGAAGTAGCTCTGTCGACAAGTTCAAGCTGTACCGCTTTTATTTTCTCGTCAAGTTCTGCAAGTTCCTCATCTGCACAAATAACTGTCTGCTCCAGAATGGTTTCAAGGTTTGCGATTACCGTGCTTTTCTGTCCCACCACCTTGTTGATTGCTTTCATAACTGCTGCCTGTAGATCTGTTTCTTGAATGGTAGGTGCATCACATTCGCCGGGACCATGTTCTACCCTGGTGCAACATCTCCATACTGTTGAATGCTTTCCCCTGTTGTTCCATGCGATTCTTCGATAAATGTCTCCGCACTTTTCGCAGGTGCAGAGGCTTGAAAGGGCATACTTGCTACTGTAGATGCGTTTCTTCTTTCCGTCCTCGCCACTCCTAAGATTGGCTCTTCGTACCATTTCTTCCTGAACCCTCATAAAAAGGTCTCTCGGAATAATGGCTTCGTGGCTGTCTTCCACATAGTACTGTGGAGCAAGGCCATTATTGATTTCCCTTTTCTTCTCAAGTAGGTTCGTGGTAATGGTCTTCTGAAGAAGGGCATCACCGATGTACTTCTCATTTGATAAAATCTTATGAATGGTGCTTGGAATCCATTTCTTTTTACCCGCCCCGGTAAGTATTCCGTCTGCCATAAGGTCTACATACTTCATGGAGCATTTTTCCTTATCATCAATGTGCTGTGTGCAGGCAAGAACCACCTTAGGGTCTTTATCCAACTCCGACACATCAATGGCGAGCATTGGCTTTGCTGCATTCTGAAAATTAACGATGTTCTTGTAATTGCGATAACGCAGTACGAACTTCAAATAAGTCTGAGCGCCCATAAGAGCAAACAACAGCCCCATCGAATTATCTGGCACAGCCTTTTCGAGCTGCTTACCACCCGACTTAACATTCTCTTCAGATACACCTGCACCGAGGAGTGCTTGTTCTGCAATCTCCACCTGTTCCCTCGCATCAGCAAGCTGAAGGTCAAGAAAATCCTCTGCCGCACCAAGCGCCATCTGTCTGT
>JBNRML010000058.1:0-7028 GCA_050309585.1 Lachnospiraceae bacterium | reverse complement strand
CAGCAGTTTTTGTTGTGCTGTCAAGGGTGGCGTCACTCATCAAAAGATTAAATATCTGCAATTTTCAAGGTTCAATTGAGCCTTTTTCTTTGGCTCTGTTTTTTCATAAGTCACTTGACACTACCATAATATATTTCGTAACTATTCAGCCCCCATCTCGATTCCGCTAAAGCTCCATCTCGATGTGGCTTCTTATTTATTCTTTCGGCATCTTCACATTTGAAAAAAAGTAAGATGTTGTGAACCGACCTTTTTTTGTTGTGAAGCATCATATTTTCATCTATATTCTCACAAAAAAAGCACTAAATATCTTAGTTTCAAAATTCAAGATACTTAATGCTTCTTGTCTCTATTCCACCTGTAACATAATACTTAAAATTACTTCCTTATCCACCTGCTCCAAAGATATATCCCCCATATACATTTTGGCAACCCGACGAATATTATTCAGACCGATACCATGCCCTTTACCCGACTTTGTTGTTTCTGGCAGATCACTGTCACTATAGTTTAACTCCCCCTGATAGCTGTTCTTTATGGTTATCATAAAAATACTGTTTTTCCGAAAAGAAGAAATGCTGATATACGGATCATCTCCACTTACATTTTCCATGCAGTTATTCAGTGCATTATTCATGATCACACTCATGTCAAACGCATTCAACTTCGTATTCTCCGGATAATAAAAATCGGATGTAAACCGAATCCGTTTTTCTTCTGCTTCTCTCATTTTTTCCATTAAAATCACATCAATTACCGGACTTCCTGTCTTTATTTCTGGAGATACATCATTCCACTCCTTTTGCAAATGCTCCATATATTCTGCAGCATCATCCATATTATTATGTGCTACAAGATGTTCCAGTATCTGTATATGATTTCCCATATCATGGCGCAAGGAGCGGATATCCTGATACAACTTTTCTACTTCCCCTATATGTTTTTCCATATCACTGACCTGATTTAACACAAGCTCCTGTTCAAACTGTTCCTCCTGTGCCACCTTCCAATTTTGAAACATCACAATCATAACAAGAATTGCAATGATAGAGATGAAATAATGCAAAAAGCTCAAAGCACCATAAAATCCATAGGTATCAATCAAATTCTTTCCTGTATCCTTTTCATATATGTTCAAATAGTATTGTAAAATTCCATACCCGGTAACTCCTACAAGAGAAGGTATCATTAACATAACCATCTCTTTGATACTCATTTCGTCTTTTTTATACACAAATGCTTTATTAATCAGCCATACCCCACCTGCTATAAAAACAAAGCAAAAAATTAGATTTAAAATTCTGGTTCCTGCATATAGTCCGTATTGAAGCCATTCCCTGCTTGCAATCGTATTTTGAAAGACGAAAGTCTTCGTAATAAGGTCATCCAGTCTGGCTGCCATTGCAACCGAAAGCCAGCGAAGGGAAAAGAATGTGACAGCAAGAAATATTTTCTGGTATATGTTCCTTCTATCTCCTGCATACATCACAATAAATGCTGCCATAATGCCCATCAGATATGCAGAAAAATTGTCTATCTGTGGTGGAACAATGTATAAAACAAGCATTACTACAATATAAACAGTACTTACTGCAATGGCTTCTTTTTTCTTTTTCATATATGGACGAACGAAAATACCAAAACATATTCCTGTAATAATCAGAACTGCTATAACAGAAACATTCGATGTAATCATCCAGCATTTTTCTATCAAACTCATCCTATCCTGCTTCCTTTCCTCTGATTATATTTTAAATATTGCTTTACAAACTCAGGATAATTCTGCTTGGCTATCATTGCAGTTCCGTTTTCTAAAGTTACACAATTTGCATCATATTTTACAACATATTTAAAATGGACAAGATATGCTCTATGTGTCCGAAAGAAATCCGCTCCTGCCATATCACTTAAATCCTGTAATTTTCCATAATATTCAATATCAGCATTTCGTGTGTGAATAATAACCTTTCTATTGAATACCTCAGCATACACAATATCACGAAAAAAAACTTTTATATGACTTCCTGCCGACTGTATCATCATGTATTTATCGTCATCTTCGTTTGAAGAATTTTCTCTAATCGTTTTAATTGCTCTTTTCACAACTTCCTCGAATTTATCATCTGAAAAAGGCTTAACCAGATAATGAAATGCCCCAACATCAAATGCCTGAAAGACATACTCCTCCACCGCTGTAACAAAAATCAGAATCATGTCCTTATTATTCTGGCGAACAATTCTTGCAGTTTCCATTCCGTTCTTTCCCGGCATCTGAATATCCATGAAAAGAATATCTGGTTTGAATCCACTTGAAATCAAATCATCACCTGAGAAATATTTTTCTACAACCGCATCCGGTAATAACTTTTTTACTTTTTCTTCTAATATCTGCCCCATGGATTTTTCATCATCACAGATAGCAATTCGCATAGTATCACTTCCTTAACAACAGTACCTATATTATCGTAAATCTCTTGTTTCTTATTCTCCTTAATGTAAGCAAACATTTTGTTTTGTAGCTTTGAGACAGTTAATGTGTCTGGAGCAGTATCATCCGCAAATGCCTTAATCTGTAATGCTAGCTCCCACGCCACTGTAATATGTATTCGCCGCATAATAACTCTAATTTCGAAGCACTCTGTCACATCATGCTTCTGGCTATATAATTCGCTTAGTTCATGAACCATTTTAAGGAACTGTAAGTTTTACTTAGCTTCTATTAACCTATCAGCCAAATTATCTCTTTCTTTTAGATAAATGTCATGGCATTCCTCTTTAATATACTCCACCTTCTCCTGCGGACACATTTTCACTTCTGGATTCTCTTTCTTGGACTTATTATAATTCTCGCCCATATCCAGCCCACACATCCGCTTTACCTGTGCAATATAAGAAGTATGCACATTCACACCATACTTGTCCTTCACATAATCCTTAATTTTCTGATAAGTAGCCTTTTCTTCTGGCGTGTAATTGCTCTCTTCATCAGGCTCCATTGTCACCTCAATTTTTGGTGTATCTTTTTTGAGGGATAATTTAACAACAGTTTCTACATGCATTGACACTTTACTTTGCATTAACATTCGCGCACAACTTGTGACTTTCATAATTTTTTGCACCCATTTATGTAAATCACAAAAAGTTGCACCATTCCGGCGGACTTCGAATTATTTATTTTCATCTTCTATTTGTTCTAGCATTTCAATAGTTCTAACAAAATCTTTTTCAACATTAGACAATAATTCCTCTTGCTTCTTTTTATATTTATCATATTCTTTATGTGCTTTTTCTATTGCCTGCTTACGTGAGACACTCCCCTTTGTGGTAAGTATCTCACGACGTGTCATTTTTAAATAATCATCTATTGTTTCTAACCAATCTTTCATATACATTGGTTCATGATTAAGTGCACGTACCTCAGCGATATCAAGATAAGCACTTACTATCTTATTTAGTGCCTCTAGTTCCTGGTCATTTAAGTAGTATTTTGCAACTTCAGAATCAGATTTTTTTATACTTTTTCCTTCCCATGATGTAAGCCCCATATTTTCTTTTTCAGCATCCGCTCTGAAAAAAACTATTTCAGCCGCAGTATGTTTATGTGCAGCCCAGTGCATTTTATTCTGTACCTGTTTGAAGAATAAAACGGATTCCTCAGCGTTTGGATTATAATCAATACTGGTGGCATAAATCTCAAGTACTTTGCGCCAGAATACTTTTTCAGAAGAACGGATATCTCTAATTCGGGACAAAAGCTCATCAAAATAGTTTCCGCCTCCGAAACGCTTAAGTCGATCGTCGTCCATAGCAAATCCTTTTTTCATATATTCCTTCAAAATACCGGTCGCCCAGATTCTAAACTGTGTACCTCTAAGAGATTTTACACGGTATCCAACAGAAATAATTACATCTAGATTATAATAATCCACATGATATGTTTTCCCATCGGAAGCAGTTGTTGCAAAATTTGCAACAACTGAAAATCTATCTAATTCTCCTTCTTCAAATATCTTCTTAATATGCCTTGAGATGGTAGATTTGTCCCTTTGAAATAATTCTGCCATCTGATCAAGTGATAACCAAACGGTTTCATTTTCAAAAGTTGCTTCTATTTTGGTTAATCCATCTTCTGTTGTATACATCAATATATTCGAATTCGGCACTATGCTTCACCTCTTTCTCTTATTAGTTCCTCATACTTAAGCTGATACGCAATCAGTCTTGGTATATATTCCGGAGGAGTCCTCCTAGCTGCTTCCCAGTCCTCTAATGTACGAACAGGGATACCCGTATGCTCAGAAAACTCTTTACGTGACATCCCTATACTTTCTCTCAATTCTTTTATAGTTTTAGCTGTATCCATAGCCTCTACCTCGCATTGCGTATTGATAATTATTTTATATCATATTTCAAAATAATTCGCAATGCGTGTTTTTATTTAATCACGAATTCAATATACCCTTTCGCATTTCTACCTTTACACACGATTTCATAAGTTCCATCTTCCTGAATTTCAACAGAAAAATGCTCAAATTCATCATAGGTATTCCCATAGAAAATAGGTTCTTCGTCATTCTTTCCTATTCTAACATACCAGCTTCCTGTATCACCTTGATGCGTAACCTCAACTACGTCACCTTTCTTCAAATCGAATTCTTTTACAACAGTTTTATTTAGTCGTTCTGTTTCAATAACAAAGCCATTTTCCCTGTCACTAATATTATAGTCCGAGGAAAACTTAAAACATACAGCACCTCCAAACACCAATGCACATGCGATTATTGCAAAATAAATACCCGCATATTTCCATTTCACCTGTTCATCTTCAGGATGTATTTTCTTCTCATATTGATGAAACTGAACTGTAAATATACAAAATAAACTCAAATATAAAATACCTAAGACAAGAAACGTCACTGACAATATATCTTGCACAATACTTCCGCCACCGTATCCAAACACATTCATTGTAAACTGTGGAAGAATAATACAGAAGAAAAGAATGACAAGCGGAATAATGCGACCTCTATATACACGCTTCATCATATCTAATCTTGATTCATCATCACAAAAAATCTCATCATTGGAGTCTGCTTCATCAGAGGCCTTACAAAAATAACTATATCCTACAAAATCTAACAAATATTCCCAACCACAATCTGAAAACATCTGCACATATTCTGCTTTATTCGCAATACCCTCCTGGTTATAATCAAGCCTATATGTTACATTTTCAGGTTCACATTTTTCAAAAAAGTATAATCCTGGAAAAACAACTTTAGTAAATTTCCAACCATTCCTATGCATCGAGCTTAGATATTCTTCTTCTTGCTTGTATTGCGTAATAGAAAACCATTTAAATACTTTCTTTGTATTTCCCATCATCTCATCTCCTTCATATTTCGATAAAGCCTATCAATTCTTTGCATCTCTATCTCAAGTACTTCTTTTCCCAAATCAGTTATAAGATATATTTTTCTCTTATCTTCCGCTCGTTGAAAACAAATCAACCCATCCTTTTCCATTTTAGAGAGGCTACCATACATGGTTCCCGGAGCAAGAACAATATCTCCATTTGTCAGTTCTTTTACTTTTTGAACAATCCCGTATCCATGATCAGGTTCCTTCAAACATAAAAGGATATAAAAACCAGTTTCCGTCATGGGAACATATACTTTCTTAATATGAGCATCCATTCTATCATCTCCTTATATTTCACTACGATATATCGCACTTCGATAGTTTTATAATATCGCAGTACGATATATTTGTCAACTAGATTATTTGAAATAAAGATGAGGAGATAATATTATTCGCGCACAAACGTACTGTTCTGACGCACAGTAGTGTCTTGTGGGAATAAATTACCCCCTCTTCATAAATAGAGTTCTATATATTTTTTTCTTTGCTATAAACACAGGTACATATTCGCATAAAAAGCCCCGAAACCCGCTTATACCAGGACTTTACGCGACAGTAAGCACACCGTCTCAACGGTACTTTCGTTGTCCCAATCAAGTTCATATAATTCCTGATCATTGAAAAATACAGGAAAGCGGAACTTAAGACTTCTTAGAATTCTTCCATCCTCTTGTTCTGACTCGTAGCTATTTACTTCCTCAAGGAAGCTCTTCATAAACTATAACTTTCCATAAAGCAGATACCTGTTTCGATTCCTAACATTATTAGATAATTTCAGAAAGTTTGTCTACCGCTTCTATGAACTCAATTTTATCTTCATCGCACTGCCAATCATATGTTGCGCTAAAAGATTTTGCGCTTTCAATTATCTCTAAAATTGTTTCTTTGTGTTTTATCAAATACTCATGGTCTATTTCACCAGCTTTATCCATCAATTCACCTTCATATACATCACCAGCATATGGATTATGCAATAAATACACCAACAGCATCTCATATGCAGAGTCTAGAAATAAATTTTGTCTAATACATCTCGCCACATCTGATATCGTCAATTCATCTACTTTTTTTTCTATTACTTGATTATGCCAAATAACTAGCGAATCATCCCCTGATAATTTATTGCAATTATATAAGTCTCTTATTTTTTCTTCCATTTATCAATACCTCCATATGGCTTAAATAACTCATCAATTTTTTTAATGTGTTCATTTGTTGTTTTTAATGCATTTTCCAATAATACCTTTTCATGCTGTCCTAAATTAGGATTTTTTAATGATCCTTCCAAACTACGTTTTGCTTTTATTAACGCTTTATACGAATCTTTCATTTCATGAATATGGTCAAAATAACCACCTCTACCATTAGGTACTGGATTGCCTACAATATCTCTTCTCACACCGCTGTAGTCCATGTCTGTCAAATGTTGTGATACCGTATTAACAACTGTACTCAATGTACTTTTTTGTGCATCGGTTAAATTACTAGTATTTCATCCTCTAATTAACTGGACTTTTTAACGGGTAATGTATCCACTATTACTTCTTCCGATACATCTACATCGTCCAGATTGTATTTCCAATGAAAAACAACCGGTTCCTCATTGG